>JAFWBF010000203.1 GCA_017507285.1 Bacteroidales bacterium
CAAATAAGCGAAATATTGCAATAATGGTTGTATTAATTCGATAAAAATATGTATATTTGCAAAGCGTAAAATATTGGGTGGATGGTTTTATTAGTCGCATATTCAGTGTTTTGCGTGTAAATATTTATTATAATATTGAAAAACAAATAAAAGAACATATACATTATGGATTTTAACTTATCAAAAACAGAAGAACTTTTTTTGCAAATGATACGTGAGTTTGCAGAAAAAGAAGTAAAACCCCTAGCTGCAGAAATCGATGAGCAAGAACGCTTTCCGATAGAAACAGTAGAAAAAATGGGCAAAATAGGTTTGATGGGTATTCCCATTCCTAAGCAATACGGTGGTGCCGGTGGTACTAATATGATGTATGGTATGGCTGTTGAAGAGTTGTCGCGTGTATGCGGAACAACCGGTGTTGTACTTTCGGCTCATACTTCGTTGTGTGCAGCTCCAATATTGGAAAATGGTACTGAAGAACAAAAGATGAAATACTTGCCTAAATTGGCTTCGGGCGAATGGGTAGGAGCTTTTGGCCTTACCGAGCCTAATGCAGGTACCGATGCTGCAGGTCAACAAACCACAGCTGTACTAGACGGCGAAGAATGGGTGCTTAATGGTAGCAAAATATTTATCACCAATGGCGGTTACGCCCATGTATATATCATTATAGCAATGACCGACAAGTCGTTGGGAACAAAAGGAATATCGGCATTCATAGTAGAAAAAGGTACTCCAGGATTCTCAATAGGTAAGAAAGAAATGAAGATGGGTATTCGTGGTTCGGCTACTACCGAACTTATATTCGAAAACTGCCGTATACCAAAAGATAACCTATTAGGAAAAATAGGTGGTGGTTTTGCAATAGCCATGAAAACTTTGGATGGTGGACGTATAGGTATAGCTGCTCAAGCATTGGGTATAGCTCAAGGTGCTATGGACGAAACTATTAAATATACCAAAGAACGTAAGCAATTTGGTCGTAGCATATCCCAATTCCAAAACACTCAGTTCCAAATGGCTGATTTGGAAACTAAGGTACAAGCTGCTCGTTTGCTTGTTCGCAGTGCTCACTACAAGAAAGACAACGGTATTCCTTATTCTGTAGATGCTGCTATGGCAAAATTATTCTGTGCCGAAACAGCTATGGAAGTAACTACCAAAGCAGTTCAATTCCACGGAGGATATGGTTATACTCGTGAATATCCTGTTGAACGTATGATGCGTGATGCCAAAATTACCGAAATATATGAAGGTACATCCGAAGTACAACGTATGGTTATAGCAGGTAAATTGTTTAAGAAATAGTAATATACTTACCTAGTCGTCATAGAACGACAAAAAGAGTAGATTGCTGATTTATTTACAACAGAGCTCGGCTATCAATGTAGATACGTTTGAAATCGGGCTCAACAAAGATAGATAGAAAATAATGAAAATAGTAGTTTGTATAAAGCAAGTGCCTGACACAACAGAGGTGAAAATCAATCCTCAAACAGGTACGTTGATTCGTGAAGGCGTTCCGAGCATTATGAACCCTGATGATAAAGGTGGTTTGGAATTGGCACTTCAATTGAAAGATAAATACGGTGCTCATGTAACAGTTATTACAATGGGTTTGCCACAAGCCGAAGATATTTTGCGTGAAGCATTGGCTATGGGCGTTGATAGAGCAATATTACTTACCGACCGCAAACTTGGTGGTGCCGATACTTTGGCTACTTCCAATGCCTTGGCAGGTGCATTGCGTAATATCGAACACGACTTGATAATAACAGGTCGTCAAGCTATTGATGGTGATACTGCACAAGTAGGCCCTCAAATAGCAGAACACTTGGACCTACCTCAAGTTTCTTATTTGGAAAACTTGGAATACGATGGAAAGAAGACATTTACCATACGCAAGCAAACCGAAGAAGGTTATCAAATGCTTGAAGTGGATGCTCCATGTTTGGTAACAGTGTTGGCTCCTGCTTTCAAAGCTCGTTATATGAGCGTTAGCGGCATAGTTGAAGCCTATGGCAGAGAGGTAGAAGTATGGGGTGCCGATAAAATTGATGTTGCTGATGAAAAGATAGGTAAAGCCGGCTCGCCTACAAGTGTGGCAAAAGCATTCCCAAAAAGCTTGAAACCAGCAGGCGAACAATATGATGTAGATCCTGAACAAGCTGTAGGTATCATCGTTAGCAAACTGAAAGAAAAATTTATTATCTAACCCACAAATTTGATAGAAAAAATGGATACAACACAATATAAAGATGTTTACGTTTTTTGTGAACAACGCGAAGGCGTAATACAAAGTGTAGCTCTTGAACTTTTGGGAAAAGCTCGTGAACTAGCCGATACCCTAAACGAAAAAGTAGTAGCCATATTGTTGGGTAAAGACATAAAGGCTAAAGCTCAAGACCTTATAGCAGCAGGTGCCGATAAAGTATTGGTAGTAGATAACGACGTATTGAAATATTACCTTACCGAGCCCTATACTCAAGCTATTACTCAAATCATCAGCGAGCAAAAACCAAGTATACTTATGATAGGTGCTACTACCATAGGTCGTGACCTTGGTCCTCGTTTGTCGGCAAGAGTATGTACCGGTCTTACTGCCGACTGTACTAAGTTGGAGATTGGTGAAGAACGTGAATTATTGATGACCCGTCCTGCATTTGGTGGAAACCTTATGGCTACCATCGTTTGTAAAAACCACCGTCCTCAGATGAGTACTGTACGTCCGGGTGTGATGAAGAAAATGACTCCCGATGCTGCTCGTAAAGGCGAAATAGTAGATTATCAAATAGCTTTTAATCAAGAAAAAATAGGTCGTGTAAGATTGCTTAACACCGTAAAAGAAGACAAGGGTATGATAGATATATCTGACGCCAAGATATTGGTTTCGGGTGGACGTGGAGTAGGAAGTGCCGAAGGTTTCAAGAAATTGGAAGACTTGGCTGCAGTGCTTAACGCTCAAGTATCGTCGTCTCGTGCTTGTGTAGATGCTGGTATTATAGACCACAGCCGCCAAGTAGGTCAAACAGGTAAAACTGTTCGCCCGGACTTGTATATAGCTTGCGGTATCAGCGGTGCTATCCAACACCTTGCAGGTATGGAAGAAAGTGAATTTATCGTGGCTATCAACAAAGATAAATTTGCTCCTATATTCAACGTTGCCGATGTAGGTATTGTAGGTGACGTTAATAAGATTTTGCCTTTGCTTACCGAACGCCTTAAGGGTATGATGGAATAATAAGCAGATGTAAAATAAGAAAGATGACATTAATATAGGTATACTTTTTTATTTAAAGAACAGTGATGATAATGCCAATGGCTTGTCATCACTTTTTTTTCGTTGTAGCCATAGTATATCTTTCAAAAAAAATGCGTACCTTTGCGATACTATTGATAAATGTAAAGAATAAATATAACACTGATAAATAATATATTATGAGATTAAGAGCTTTTCTTATTGCATTGGTTATGCTTGCTGTTGAGGGAACAGCGATGGCACAACGGCTTTTTACACCAAACAAAATAACTCAGGTGGTACAATACATAGAGCGTTTTTATGTCGAAGACCAGGATTTGGACAAGATTATGGACAAGGGTATTGAGAGTATGCTTCAGGAATTGGACCCCCACAGTGTATATATCCCCAAGAGCGATGTGCAGAAGGCCAACGAACCTCTTGATGGTAGTTTTGTAGGGGTAGGTATAGCCTTTCAGTTGGTGAAAGACACTATAAATGTAGTGGAGGTTATACATGGCGGTCCTGCCGAGAAGGTGGGGTTGCTGCCCGGCGATAAGGTGGTAAAGGTGGATGACAATCCGGCGGTGGGCGACAGTATTACCAATAAATGGGTGTACGACCACCTGCGTGGAAAGAAGAATACAAGAGTAAAACTAGGTATAAAGAGGGGCGGCACAACCAGTCTGATAAACTTCGATATACAGCGTGATGCGGTGCCTATCAATAGTGTGAATACCTATTTTATGATAGACAAAGAGGTGGGATATATTGCATTGTCGCGTTTCTCGCGCACATCGGCCAAGGAGGTAAGGGATGCTATTGCCGACTTGAAAGCTCAGGGTATGCAAAGTTTGGTGTTTGACCTAAGGAGCAATTCGGGAGGATTTTTGGATATTGCTGCCGAGATTGTTGACGAGTTTTTGCCGGCCGACCAGCTGATAGTCTATACCGAAGGTAAGAGCCACGACCGACAGGTGATGAAAAGTACTGCCAAAGGTAGCTTCGAAACAGGTAGGTTGGTGGTATTGATTGACGAATATTCGGCAAGCGCAAGCGAGATTGTAAGCGGCGCTGTGCAGGACCATGACAGGGGAATAATAATAGGTCGTCGGTCGTTTGGTAAAGGGTTGGTGCAACGTATGTTCCCAACTATTGATGGTGGGCAGGTGCGTTTGACCACTTCGCGCTACTACACCCCCAGCGGCCGTTGCATTCAAAAGCCTTACAACGACGGCCTGCAAGCATACTACAACGATATCATGAACCGCTACAACGATAGGGAACTTATGGACCCAGCCAAGGTGCAGGTGCCCGACAGCCTGAAGTATTATACCGACAATAAGAGGGTGGTATATGGCGGCGGCGGTATATTGCCCGACATATTTGTGCCTATCGATACTACTCGTGCAAGCGACTATTACATAAATCTTAGAGCCAAAAACCTTATAAACAACTATGCATTGGAGTATGTTGGTGCAAACAGAAATGAACTGTTGCAGAAATATCCTACATACGACGATTTTCATAAAAACTATCGTAGGCTGAATATAGATAAACAGTTTGACAAATATGTGGCCGAGGCCGGTGTAAAGAAAACTACCCTCAAACCCGAATGGGTGATAAAATGGGTGGCCGAGGCGTTGAAGAACGAAACCAAAGATACCATTTCGCCTATCGAAAGCGAGGATTATAGTGATATGGCCAAGCAACTCCTTTCCAATCCCGACCTTATGAAAGAGGTGATGAAAAAAGCCGAAGCCGAAGATAAAAAAAGCAAAGACATTGCCAAAAACAGTGAGGAATACATTCATGTAACCGTAAAGGCTTTGATAGCCAGAAACCTTTATGGAGCCAGGTATTTCTACGAGGCTATGGCCGAAAAGGATGCAGGATACAATGTGGCCATAGATGTGATACACAACGACAAGATATTCCGCCAGCTGAATATAAATAACAAATAGCACAGCAAATACCCTTCGAGCCGCAAGACCTCACAAGCCGGCTTGAAAACAACAAATGGTAGAAACCCACCGAGTTTCTGCCATTTGTTGTTTTAATAAATACCCCAATCCTTATCCCACAAGGTCGGAACCCTCGGTGTTGTTGCCCGTGCCCGTATTTCCGTCAAGGTGCGTCGGTGAATCGGCATCGGTAGCCGCAAGCTTGGCCGGGGGTAGATAAGTCCACTCGATATCGTCGGCAATAAGAGTGTTGGCAAACTTGCCCTTCACGCCGCTCCCCCGCATGGCAGGCCTAAACTGCACTTTGATGTTAGTAACCTGGTCCATCGACACCTCTTCGGCACTGTCGACTCCCGTTTTTTTGCACTCGAAGGTAAGGAAAAACGACCCTATCCCGTCCAATTTCACCGAATGCCCTTCGGCCAAATAGCGCCTCATCACCCCGGGTATTGCAGTAAGCACCGAAATCACATCGGTGTAACTTACGGTACATTCCTTTTCGATGTCCTTGGCCAAACGTTGGGCATCATAGCAGCTAACGGTCTTGGTTATAGGCACCCACTTGCTTGTAACTTTTACGAATTTCTTGCTAAAAAAAGCCATAACTCTACTGTTTTAATTTGTTGAACTACTTGATAATAAATTTCAATTTTCTGCCTTTCGGCAAATGATATTTTGATATCAAATTTTTGACCCTCCAAGGTTCTCCGAAGAAGACTCGAATGTTCTCTCGAGAAGACTCGAATGTTCTCAAGAGAAGACTCGAACGTTCTCCGGAGAAGACTCGAACGTTCTTTTTCTAACGATAAAGGGCGCGTTTTATTATCGTGCAAAATCAAAAAATTATTCGTCGTAATAGATGGTTTTCAGCGTTAGCCAAAAAAAATGTTTTCCCAAAGGTGCACCTCGCCATTTGGCACTGCTGCCGTTTTTCGAACCGGGTATTGCCGGAAATGGCCTATATTTGTTGCCTTTCAAACATTATTACTTTATCGATGTTTTATTTTCTGTATGAAAATTAATGTATAAAAACGCTATAAATAATATGATGAGAGTGCTTATGTTTGGCTGGGAATTTCCGCCGCATATTACGGGCGGATTGGGTACGGCGTGCCGAGGTATTACGCGCGGACTTAGCCAATTGGAGGTGGAAGTTATCTTTGTTTTGCCCAAGCTCTATGGCGGCGAGGAGCATGAAGGTGGCATGGCCTCGATGGTGGCAGCCGATAGTGTAAGGATTAATAGCAATACTATAAAAGACTGTATGACTGCTGGTTTGCAAACCGATGACGTACGTTGGGTGGAGGTGGACTCGTGCCTTGTGCCGTATCAAACGGAGGAGGAATATTATAGAACCATAGCTTCGCAGCATACCACTTCGTGCCTGCGGGTCGATGGCGGCGGTGTGACTTATGGGTTTGAGGGTGGCTATGGTGCCGACCTTTATAGCGAGGTGTACCGCTACAGCATGGTGGCCGGGCAGGTGGCCAAGGATTATGATTTTGATGTGATTCATTGCCACGATTGGCTTACCTACCCTGCCGGCATAGAGGCCAAGAGGGTAAGCGGAAAACCTTTGCTGGTGCATGTCCATGCCACAGAGTATGACCGCTCGGCTACGGGCAGTGTAAATCCGCGGGTATATGCCATCGAGAAGCAGGGTATGGATATGGCCGATGGCATTGTGTGTGTGAGCCAGTGGACAAAGAATATACTTGTGGAAAAGTACAATCAGAATCCGCAAAAAATAAGCGTTGTGCACAATGGGATAGACAATGTGTTTGAGGCCAAAGGCACTACGCCAAAGGTTTACCCCAAGCTGGTAACCTTTTTGGGGCGTATAACCCACCAGAAAGGTCCCGAATACTTTGTGGAGGCAGCCGCCAAGGTTCTGAAAAAGGATAGCGATGTGCACTTTGTGGTAGCCGGCAGTGGCGATATGCTCCATAGCCTCATAGAGCGTGTGGCACGCATGGGCCTATCGTCGAGGTTCCATTTTACGGGCTTTCTGAAAGGTGCGGTCGTTCAGCGGCTCTTGAAGATTAGTGATGTATATGTTATGCCTTCGGTAAGCGAACCCTTTGGCATATCGGCCTTGGAAGCCGCGGGGTGCCATGTGCCGCTGGTAATAAGCCGCCAAAGCGGCGTAAGCGAGGTGGTGGACAATGCCCTAAAGGTCGATTATTGGGACACCGACGCTATGGCCAACAGTATCTATGCCCTGCTCAACTACAGCGGCTTGAAAAAGTCTATACTCAAAGGTAGCTCCGACGAACTTAGGCTATTGACGTGGAAAGCTGCCTGCCAAAAGCTGAAAAACCTCTACAGTCAATTAATTATTGATGAAAAATAGAATAACCTAAAAACGATGATATATGAATTCGATATGTTTAAATTTCAGAGTGCATTTGCCTTATTATTATAAGAAATACCATTTTTTTGATATAGGAGTAAACCATGATTATTACGATACATTGCGGTGTGAAAGTGAGGTAAAACGAGTGTCGGAACGTTGCTACCTGCCTGCCAATAAATTGATGATGACACTTCTGGAGCGTTATCCCGAGCGTTTTTCGTTTAGCCTTGCCATATCGGGCACGGCAGTGGAACTGCTTGAGAGCTATGCACCCGAAGTGCTTGAGAGTTTCAAAGAATTGGTCTCGACCGGCAGGGTAGAGCTTTTGGCCACACCCTACCACCATTCCTTGGCTTCGCTTAAGAGTAGCGACGAGTTTAAGTGTCAGATAAACCTTCATCGTGAAAAGATGAAAGAAGTTTTTGGCCTCAATACCACAACCTTTGCAAATACAGAGATGGTTTATGCCGATTATATAGGAGTGATACTCTCGGAGCTGGGATTCAAGGGAGTGCTTACCGAAGGAGCAAAACATGTGTTGGGATGGCGAAGTCCAAACTATGTATATTCCAATCCGATAGCACAAAATTTGAAGATATTGTTCAGAAATCAGAGTCTGAGCGACGATATAGCCCTGCGATTTACCAATAGCTATTGGACCGGCTACCCTCTTACAGCCGAAAAGTTTGCAGACTGGATAATCCGCGACCCCAATCATCGCTCCATAACTTTGGCTATGGATTACAGAGTTATAGGCGACTATATGGATCGAAGTTCGGGCATATTCAACTTCTTCGAATATTTTCCCGAAAAGATTCAGAAGTATACAGACTTTCATTTTCGTACACCAAATATGATTTTTAGCAAGATGGATTCGGTGTCGCCCGTATATATTCCACATGAAATTTCATGGTTCTCGGCCGAAAGAGACATAACGGCATGGATTGGAAATGACCTCCAGAAAGACTTCTTCAAGAAACTCTTTTCGGTAGAAGAGGCCATAAAAAAGTCGGGCGATAACAGATTGATAACTGACTGGCGACGCTTACAAACGGTTGACAACCTATACAATATGAATATGCGCTGGTTGAATGAGAATTATTTGGGAACAAGTGTGTCGCCATACGATGTCTTTGTAGATAACATGAACATATTTGCCGATATAGAGATTAGGATGCAGCAACATAAGTTTTTGAAGATGGCAGCCAAGAGACGTAGGCAAAGCAAAGAAATAGCTTGGGGATAGTAAAAACATAATATCGAGATGGCAAACAAAGGTATTGTCGTCTCGATTTTTTTATTTTATAGGCACTGCAGCGTTTGATAAATATGTTGTAAATTAATATGTTGTTCCAATAAATAAAAAAATAAATCAATTTGTAATTTTCCTACACAATAAAACGAAAATAATTAAGTTAATAAAGGAACATAAAACGAAAATTACGCATATATGAAAGCTGAGATTAAGACAAATAAAGGAACTATGAAAGTAATGTTTTACGAAGAAGATGCACCAAACACGGTGGCAAATTTTGTAAAACTTTCCAAAAGTGGATTTTATAACGGATTGACATTCCACAGAGTTATACCCGATTTTGTAATACAAGGAGGTTGTCCAAGAGGTGATGGCACAGGAGGCCCGGGCTATAAAATCAAGTGCGAATTGAACGGCGGAAACCAATATCATGATAGAGGCGTGCTCTCAATGGCACATGCCGGAAGAGATACAGGCGGTTCGCAGTTTTTTATATGTCATAATCGTGAAAATACCCAACATCTAGATCGCCATCATACTTGTTTTGGACGTGTATACGAAGGACTTGAGGTGATAGACAAAATAAGGGTTAACGATATCATCGAATCAATAACAATATTTGATGAAGAATAGATCGTTGAAAACTATTCACATAAATAATTGTTTAAAAATAAATTACGAAGTAAGAATATAAATTATCATACACTATGGAAAATTTAGGAATAAAAATTCTTGTGGCAGAAGATGATCCCAATTTGGGAACTATTCTAAGAGCTTATCTCCAACAAAAAGGTTTTACAGTATTTTTGGCTGTTGATGGTCAAATGGCAATCGAATTCTTCAAGCAAGAAGAGATAGACGCTTGTGTTTTGGATATCATGATGCCTATTAAAGATGGATATACGGTAGCGAAAGAAATTCGTAGAATAGACAAACGTGTGCCTATATTATTTTTGAGTGCAAAATCGTTGGAAGCTGATAAGCTAAAGGGTTTCGAATTGGGCGCAGATGACTATATCACAAAGCCATTCTCGATGGAAGAACTTTTGGCTCGTATATCTGCTACTTTGCGTAGAAGCTACGACGATAACAAACCTGAAAATAATATCTTTGTTATAGGCAACTATACTTTTGATTACAATCATCAATCTTTGACTATCAATGGCGAAGAGCAAAAACTTACATCTAAGGAAAGTGAATTGCTACGTATGTTCTGCATTAATTTCAATACTTTGATAGAACGTCAAAATACATTGCAAAAGATATGGAAAGACGATAGCTATTTTGCTGCCCGCTCTATGGACGTTTACATCACAAAGTTGAGAAAGTATTTGAAGAAAGACCCAACTATACAAATAGTAAATGTACACGGTGTTGGCTTTAAATTAACTTCGAAAGATACTTCGAAAAAATAATTGATATGGATTATATGTAATCTGAGGTGGGAATGCTACAAATAGTGTTCTCACCTTTTTTGATGAAAAAATATTGAAGCTTTAGTTTTGATAACTAGAAAATAAATCTTTGAAGATTATGAGCTTCTGAATTTGATAATATTTGGAATAGTTAGTTATAAGATTCTTTATTTCCTTAATAGCAATGTGTTGCATGGTTTTCGATTTTCATTGTAAATTATCTAGAAAAGTAAGGTTATGAAGGGTTGATAAAAAGATATATGGCTTAGCCCAATAACCTATATTAGTTAGCCGAATAACCTATATACCTTATTATATTATCCTATATTAGTTTTTTTTTCTATATACAATATTATTTTGAACTTGGCGTTATTGTAGCGGTTATTTTAGGATAATTCCTATACATGTTTTGGAAAAGAAAGGCTGTAGATGATTCGTTGTCTGCAGCTTTTTGCTTTTTAGCAACAAAACATGCTTATAATTTTAGTTTGTCCAACAAGGTTGTAGAAAGAAATAAATTGCAATAAACAAAATTTATATTGTGTGGTTTTATAAAAAAGTGTACTTTTGCAGAAAAATAAAAGTACTCAAGTACAAACTAAAATTTTGTTGAACACATTAGAAATAAGATGTTATGAGAAAAGTTTCTTTATTGGCAAGCATTATGTTTTGCATCGGAATTATGTTTTCTTCGTGTGTAAAAGAAGAAAATTTGGCGGCAGATATAGCCGGAACTTACAAAGGTACAAATTATTTTTCGAAAGCTACCGAAACCAATGCTTTGGTTGTAATTACAGAGATTGATAACAATCATGTATCAGTGCAATACGATGCAGCAACAAAAGAATTGGCTTATGCAGGTTCTGAAGCCAAAGTTACCAAAGAAGGCAATGTATATAAGTTTGAAGGTGCTACAGCCATAGAAACCATTAGTGGTACCGTTGAAGGCACAACATTAAATTTGGTAGTATTGGTTCAAGGTGTAGAGATGGCCAATATTATAGCTGAAAAAGAGTAATAAAATCATTGTCATTAAGTAGTGAAAGAACTGAATAGTGCAGATATTAGTCGTTTCAGGCAGATGTTATCAGTTGCCACAAAGGTGGTGGTGCTTTCGCATACCAGTCCCGATGGTGATGCAATAGGTTCGTCTGTGGGATTGAGTAGGATGTTAAACAGAATGGGTATAGAATCAAAAGTGATATTGCCCGATGAATTTCCTGCTTACTATCGTTTTCTTTTACAGGAAGATGAAGTGGTGGTGGCCTCTGCATGTTATGACCAAGCCAAAGCTTATATAGATACTTGTGATTTGATTATTGCTGTTGATTTTAATGACCCTTTGAGGGTAGACATATTGAAAGATACGGTAAAAGAATGCAAAGCATCTAAGATATTGATAGATCATCATCTGAATCCAGCTACAGATGTATTTGATCTTGTGTTTTCAGATACTACAATGTCGTCGTCGGCAGAGCTGGTATATTGGATAATGGTGGCAGCTTATGGTAAAGAGGTTGTAACAAAAAGTGTTGCAGAGTGCCTCTATACAGGTATATGCACCGATACAGGTTCGTTTAGCTATTCGTGTAATAGTCCAACGGTTTACAATGCTACTGCCCATCTTATAGAAACAGGTGTAAATGTGAGTGATATTCATAGCAATATCTACAACTCTTATTCCAAAGAGCGTTTGTTGCTTTTGGGTTTTTGTATCAATCAGCGGCTTAGAATATTTGACGATATGAAGTTGGCATATTTTTATGTATCAAAAGAAGATCAGAAACGTTTTGCAGCACAAAAAGGTGATTTGGAAGGAGTAGTTAACTACACTTTGATGATGGAAAATATAGAGGTAGGGGCGTTGGTAAAGGAAAACGATGAGGGAGTGGTAAGAATATCATTCCGTTCAAAATATGATTTTAATGTCAACGACTTTGCTCGTAAATATTTTGCCGGAGGTGGTCATAGAAAAGCTTCGGGTGCAACCTCTGTAATGAATCTTGAAGATACTTGTAACTATATGGAAGAATGTTTTCGTAAAGAATTGTTGTTATGAGAAAAAAGATTAATGCTTTGTATGCCATTTTTGGTATAGCATTGTTATCATTGTTGCATTCGTGCAATAATGACATTCCAATTACCGATTTGTCGGAAACTAAAGACAAGCACTCGTATAAAACAAATATGATGACAGCTAGTAACTATGTGGCAAAATCGGAAGAGACAGAAATAGATGGATATATAAAGCGTCGGAAATGGACTGATATGAAACGTATGGAAAACGGTTTGCGTATATGGGAATATCACAAAGGTGAAAAGGCTATAAACTATGACGATGAGGTGATGTTTAGGTATTCGGTGCAAAGTATATCAGGTAAGGACATATATGTAAATGAATTTGATACAATAGTAGTAGGACGCAATGAGCCTAATATTGGAGTAGATAAGGCAATGCTGTTTCTACACCATGGCAGCAAGGCAAAACTTATACTCCCTTCGCATTTAGGTTATGGTTTTATAGGTGATAGTGACCGTATAGGTACCAATATGATACTAGTATATGATATAGGAATAAAATAATAAACTTACACAATAATAATTTAATAAATAAAAGAAAATGAAAAACTTGATGAAGACAGTTGCATTGTTTTTTGCAACAGCATTGATGTTTACGGCTTGTGGTCCAAAATCTGATATTGAAGGATTTGAAAAAACAAAATCGGGTTTGCACTACAAATTTGAACAAGAAAACAAGGGTTCACAACAAGCTCAGATGGGTGATGTATTGGTAGTAGAAATGAAAATGAGTTTGGACGACTCGTTGCTTTTTGATAATACAGGAAATCCTCAACGTATGTTTGAAATTGCAAATTCACTCTTTGATGGAGATATAAATGAAGGATTGTTGATGTTACACATAGGTGATGTTGCAACTTTTGCAGTAGAGGCCGACTCTATGGCAGCACGTTTCCCAATGCCTCCTTATTATAAACAAGGTGTTGGTTCGAAGGTATATTATGAAATAACACTAAATGGAATAATAACCAAAGAAAATGTAGACAAAGAAAAAGCTGAATTTGAGTCCACAATGAAAAAACTTCGTGAAGAAGAATCAACTATCTTGGCAAAATATATAGAAGACAACAATATAAGTGTGCAACCAACAGAAAGCGGATTATATATTATTGAAAAGAGAAAAGGTAAAGGTACAAAAGTAGAAAATGGAAAAGCTGTGAAAGTAAATTATACTGGTAAATTGTTGGACGGTAAAGTGTTCGATACAAGTGTGGAATCTGTAGCTCAAGAAGCCGGTGTTTATAATCCAAATCGTCCCTATGAGCCATTGGCCTACGTAGTAGGTGAGATGCCACTGATAAAGGGTTGGGAAGAAGCCATGTATACTTTGAGCCAAGGAAGTATAGCCACTATTATAATACCATCCGATTTGGGTTATGGTGCCAGTGGCAACCAGGGTATTCCTCCTTACTCACCTCTTGTTTTTGAATTGGAAGTAGTAAGTGTGAAATAAATGAATTGTTTTTGAACATATATTTCAAAAGGGTGTATCAGAAAAAATTATGATACATCCTTTTGTATTTTCAATATGATTTTGTTCGTTTGAAAAAAACTATTTAATTTGATAGATATAATTTTTACGAAAAGATTATGGCAATTAGGACAGGAATACTTCTATATAATTTTTATTATAGTTGATATCGAAATAGAATATTTAAAAAAATGATAAAAACACTAAGGTATTACAAATATTTGATATATAGATATATTGTTGTTGTTGCAACTAATGTGAAAGTATATCACCATATAAAAAAATGTGAATATGTTTTTCTGTTTGAAAAAAAATGACTACCTTTGCAAATCGAAATTGAGTATAAAGTATAATAGAAAATATTAGAGTTATGACAGAATTTATACTTCCTGCAGTATTGGTGTTAGGCATAATAGGTGCCATATTTGGAATTTTGTTGTATTTTATAGCACAGAAATTTAAGGTAGTAGAAGACCCTAAAATTGATGAGATAGCCGATGTATTGCCAGGTGCAAATTGTGGAGGCTGTGGAAAAGCAGGCTGTAGAGCCTTGGCCGAAGCCTTTGCAAAACAGGGTAATATGGAAGGATTGCGATGCCCGGCAGGTGGCGATGAAGTTGCTGCAAAGGTGGCTGCAATATTGGGAATAGAGGCATCTACAGCAGAACCTCAAGTGGCAGTAATACGCTGTTCAATAGGATGTACAGCTTCAGAACCAAAATCAAAGTATCAAGGTATGCAAAGTTGTGCTTTTGCTAATAGTTTATATGTAGGTGAAAGTGGTTGTGCGTACGGGTGTTTAGGTTTAGGCGATTGTTATAAAGCTTGTCAGTTTGATGCTATTAAATTAGACCCCGAGACAGGTTTCCCAATTGTTGACGACGATAAATGTGTAGGTTGTGGAGCTTGTGCCCAAGCATGTCCACGCCATGTTATAGAACTTAGAAATAAAGGTCCGAAAAAACGTAGGGTTTATGTTTCGTGTGTAAACAAGGAAAAAGGTGCTATGGCACGCAAGACATGTGCTAATGCATGTATAGGCTGTGGTAAATGTGCAAAGATATGTCCATTTGGAGCTATAACAGTGGAAAACAATTTGGCATACATAGACTATACTAAGTGTAAACTTTGTAGAAAATGTGAGAGTGAATGTCCTACAGGAGCTATAAAGGCAGTGAACTTTCCGCCAAAACGTGAATCACAAACTTCGGTGGTTGAGCAACCAACCACTGTAAACAACGAAAATAAAGAAAATTAGTAATCTGCTAATGCACGTATAACAATGAAAACATTTCAAATGGGTGGTGTACACCCCGAAGAAAATAAACTTTCCACACAGGCTTCAATAGAAGTATTTCCGTTGCCCAAACAAGTTACGGTTTTCTTAAATCAACATTTGGGAGCACCTGCTACACCTATAGTAGAAAAGGGAATGGCAGTAAAAACAGGTCAGTTGATAGCTAAGGCAGAGGCTTTTGTATGTGCCAATATACATTCGCCGGTATCAGGTGTGGTAAATAAGATTGATATTGTTAAGGATATATTTGGATACGCCAAGCCTGCAATAATCATAGATGTAGAAGGTGATGAATGGGTTGATACTGTAGATTTAACACCTACAATAAAGAGTGAAATTACCCTTTCTAAGACAGAGATAGTAGATAAACTGAAAGAGATGGGTATAGTGGGTCTTGGAGGTGCTACCTTTCCTACCCACATCAAATATATGATACCTGAAGGTAAAAAAGCCGAATATCTTATCATCAATGCAGTGGAATGTGAGCCTTATCTTACATCAGACCACCGTGTTATGCTTGAGCATGCTGAGGAGATAATGATAGGAGTCTCAATCTTGAGAAAGGCTTTGGGTGTAGAAAAAGCATATATAGGAATAGAAAACAACAAGCCAGAGCCTATAGCCAAAATGAGGGAAATGGCAGAGAAGTTTGAAGGTATAATAGTCGAACCTCTTAAAGTAAAATATCCACAAGGTGCAGAAAAACAATTAATCAAGGCTATAACAGGACGTAGTGTGCCTAGCGGAAAACTACCAATAGATGTTGGTTGTGTGGTAAATAATGTAGGTACTGCATTTGCTGTATATGAAGCAGTACAAAAAAACAAACCTCTTGTTGAGAATATAATGACAGTTACAGGCAAGTCGTTGGCTCAGCAACATAACTATCAGGTACGTATAGGTATAAGCTATGCTGATATCGTAAATCATATTGGTGGTTTGCCTGATGATACAGCAAAACTGATAAGTGGTGGACCTATGATGGGTAAAGCAATCGTGAACCTAGAGGCACCCACTACCAAAGGAGCATCAAGCCTATTGGTTATTACAGATAAGGAAGCTGAACGTGCTGAAGAACTTGATTGTATACGTTGTGGAAAATGTATGGAAGCATGTCCTATGGGATTGGAACCATATTTGTTTTCGGCATTGATTAATAACGATAAGGTGCAAGAGGCTGTTGACAATCATTTGATGGATTGTATAGAGTGTGGATGTTGTATATTTACATGTCCGGCCAACAAACCTTTGCTTGACGAGATTCGTTTTGCTAAAGGCAAGTTCCGTCAGATGCAACAAAAGAAATAAGTAATAAACATAATACAAGGATAATGAAATTACTAAATGTATCGGGTTCGCCTCATGTGCATGGCAATGAATCCATTAAAAGAATAATGTGGGATGTAAATATAGCATTGCTCCCAATATTTATAGTGAGTTTGATCTTTTTTGGATTAGACGCATTGTTTGTAAGTTTAGTATCGGTATTCTGCTGCTTACTCTTTCAGTGGCTTATCGAGAAGTTTTTGCTTAAACAACCTACCACCATTACTGATGGTTCTGCTGTAATTACAGGTTTATTGTTGGCATTCAATGTTCCTTCTAATCTACCTCTTTGGATTGTGGCTATAGGTGCATTTGTAGCAATAGCAATAGGTAAGATGACTTTTGGAGGATTGGGAAAAAACCCTTTCAACCCTGCATTGGTTGGACGTGTATTTTTGCTTATATCGTTTCCTGTACAGATGACTACTTGGCCCAAAGCCAACGCCATATTTGATATGGCAGGTGTTGCTGCAGCTACCGATGCTACCACAGGTGCTACACCATTGGCATTGATAAAAGAAGCTGTTAAAGCCGGCGATATGACTGTTTTGCAAGGTTTGCCCGATTATTGGACATTGCTTGTAGGCCAACATGGTGGTTCGCTTGGCGAGGTGTCTGCAATAGCAATACTTATAGGAGGTATATACTTGTTGTGTCGCAGAGTTATTTCGTGGCATATCCCTGTATCGTTTATACTTACTACCTTTGTATTTGCAGCTATATTACATTTGGCCAACCCTGCTGCTTATATAGCACCGTTGTACCATGTGCTTTGTGGTGGTTTGTTGTTGGGTGCCGTGTTTATGGCCACAGATATGGTTACATCGCCAATGTCTAAATCTGGACAGTTGGTGTTTGGTATAGGTTGTGGATTGCTTACAGTTATTATACGTACCTGGGGCGCTTATCCCGAAGGTGTATCGTTTGCAATATTGCTGATGAATGCCGTTACACCATTGATAAATAAAGGATTTAAACCAAAACGTTTTGCAAAATAGGAGGGAAAGAATATGGCTAAGAAGTTAGAATCATCGTTGGTCAATATGTTTGTGGTGCTCACTGTTATCACAGTATTGTCGGCAGCAGCATTGGCAGCTATGAATAGTGCAACCATCGACCCTATAAAGAAGGCACAACAGCAAAAAACAGAAGCAGCCATAAAAATGGTGTTGCCTCAGTTCGCTTCGTTGGAGGAGAAGACGGTGAATGTTGATGGCGAAGAACTTGTATGCAATTATGCTTATAATGATTCGAAGGAGCTTGTGGGTGTGGCGGTGAAGTCGTTTACAAACAAAGGTTTCAATGGATATATAGGTGTTATGGTAGGGTTTGACGACGAAGGAACCATTACCGGCTATCAGATATTGGAAACAGGTGAGACCCCGGGCTTGGGTACCAAAGCCGACACTTGGTTTCAAGAAGGAGGCAAGGGGTGCATAATAGGTATGAACCCTGAAAAGAATAATATGACAGTAACAAAAGATGGCGGCGAAGTAGATGCAATAACAGCAGCTACTATAAGCACACGTGCTTTTTGCGATGCAATAGACCGTGCCTACAAAGCCTTTAAAAATGGAGGAGCTGAATAATGAAGATAAGTACAATAGCCAAGAATGGTTTGATAAAAGAAAATCCAGTATTTGTACTAGTATTGGGTATGTGCCCAACCATAGGTGTTACCACATCTGCTATCAATGGTATGGGTATGGGTTTGGCCACAACATTTGTTCTTATGATGTCGAACTTTGTGGTATCATGTGTCAAAAATCTTATTCCCGACAAAGTGCGTATACCAGCATTTATAGTTATTATTGCTACTTTTGTAACCATACTTAAGATGGCCATGGAAGCATACGTGCCAGATTTGTATGCCACTTTGGGATTGTTTATCCCCCTTATTGTTGTTAACTGTATAGTTTTGGCTCGTGCCGAATCTTTTGCTTCAAAAAACACTCCGTTTTATTCGTTGATGGATGGTTTGTTTATGGGATTGGGATTTACCATTGCACTTACAATTTTGGGACTTATCCGAGAAATGCTTGGCAATGTTTCGGCTTTCGGTTTTAAACCGGAGTTTGCTGGCGATGGAATGTTGGCTTTCGTCTTGGCTCCCGGTGGTTTTATTGTGTTGGGATTCCTTATAGCATTGGTTAATTTGATAAAGAAAAAGTCGACCAAATAGAAATACTTTCATAGCAAATAAGTTTTTAATTTCCATCGTTATTCGTAGCGATGGATTTTTTTATTCTTTATTATTAGTGTCCGCTAAACATGACATGTTGCTTCCAATCTACTGAATCACAGAGATTGGAAGTTGTTTTTTCTTGGACAAGCCCCCTTTTATAAATTTATACCTCATCAAGAGGTGATTCAGAGGCCTCCATAAGTATCAATCTAAG
>JAFWBF010000204.1 GCA_017507285.1 Bacteroidales bacterium
AAACCCGACGAGAACCGCTCGCGAAATGTCTACTCGTTCGAAGAAGGTTTGAACGGACAGTATAAGATAGCAGCCGTCAACATACAGAATCCCAACACCGAAGCCGACTATGCGTGGGTCAACTTCAGCCTACCGCAAGAACTGCCTTTTCTGGATGGCAGCGTACATATTGTGGGCGACTTTACAAATTGGAAGCTGGACAACAACACTCGCATGGAGTGGAACGAGGAAATGAAGGCCTACATTGCCCGCCTGTTTCTGAAACAAGGATATTATTCTTACCAACTACTGTTTCTGCCCGTCGGGAGCAAGGTGGGCGAAACCTCGAGGTTGGAAGGCAACCACTTCCAAACCACCAACGACTATTATATATATGTATACCAACGCATGCCCGGCGACCTCTACGACCGCCTTGTAGGTTTCGGGCAAACACAAGCCAACCGATAAACGCACGGCTGACCAACTTATTTACCACAAAACAAAAACTTGACATTCGCAACCCTGTGGTTTACGACCCGTAAGTGCCATAGTTTTGCCCCGTAAGTATGGCACTTACAATGCCAAACCCACATGTTTATAACCCTCAACTGTGGGGAATGCAAAAAGCAAACCGCCCAAAGTTTCGCAATGAAACTTTGGGCGGTTAGTTATATGGCTATATGAGAGCTTTTAGTTTATCCTCTCAAAATAAGTTGTGTCCCATACATCTTGAGTATCGCTAAAGATATGAAAATTATCCAATATCTTAAGGCTTTGCCCATCGTCGCTTAGTATAAAACGATGAGACCTTGTCGATTCGGGATAAGAAACTGATATAGCAGAACCATTTTCGACGTAGGGTAAAGTAAGGAATGGTATCTGTATATTACCGTCTTCGGTGAATGTCATTTCAACATACATATAGTTGACAGGTTCGTCATCATAACGTACAAACATCCACTTAGTGCCGGAAAGGATATCATTATTTTCCTTTTTGCAACCGATAGTACTTATACTTCCTACAACTACCAACGCCAATATCATGGCTTTAAAAACTAACTTTTTCATAGCTAGAAATTCCTATAGATCAATTGTAATGAGTTGTAATCGACGTTATAAACAGTGTCTATCTTGCCTGCGATCCCACCCATTGTGCACAACAGATTACCGCTACAATCATAAAGATATTGCTGTCCGTCTGAACATTGCACCTCCGCGAAAAAGAAACCATCTTTATCGTTTTGATACTTGCAGGTGGAAATTTCCATGGACAGTATGGCTTCATCCATTTCCGCTACCTCTGTCCTAAGCCACTCTAAGTCGGTAAGTGGATTGGCAGTTTGGCAATGACATTCATTGCATTTCCGCTCGTTCGATTCCTCTTTGTCCTTTTTGCAGCCAATAGTACTTATACTTCCTATTGCTACCAACGCCAATATCATGGCTTTAAAAACTAACTTTTTCATACCTAGAAATTTCTATATATTGATTGTAATGAACTATAATCGACGTTATAAACAGTGTCTATCTTGCCTGCAATCCCACCCATTGTGCACAATAGATTACCGTTGCAATCATAAAGATACTGCTGACCATCAGAGCATTGTTCTTCCGAGATAAAGAAACCATCTTTATCATTTTGATACTTGCAGGTGGATATTTCCATGGACATTATGTAGCCGGGAGTATCAAATTCCGCTACCTTTGCACTAAGCCACTCCAAGTCGGAAAGGGGATTAGACGTTTGGCAATGACATTCATTGCAAGGCTGTTCTTCCTTTTTGCAGCCAATAGTACTTATACTTCCTATTGCTACCAACGCCAATATCGTGGCTTTAAAAACTAACTTTTTCATGATATTATAAATTTATTTGTAAAACAATTCCCTGATTTACGAACTCAAGAATGCATAATCCATCCTTGACATCATTGATTTGAAACGAGTTATCAACACTACAAACACAATCTACATATCCATCAGTCCACTCAGCAATGCGGATTGTATCGCCAATACTCTGAACGTCCACATGAACTTCTTCACCACAACCCACAACCAAATTATAATGAGTAATGTACAACGTATTGTTTTGATACGAATACGCAATTGAATCCGGATCCCCAAGAGCTTTGCTTAAAGCATCTTTATTTTCCGACAAACAATCGGTGTAACTGATGTTAGATACTGTAAGGTTTTTCGATTCCTCTTTGTCCTTTTTGCAGCCGATAGTACTTATACTTCCTACAACTGCCATCGCCAATATGGCGATTTTCAACATTTGTTTTTCCATGATTTGAATTTTATTTATTCGTAATTTAGTATATTGATTAAAATCGCTGCAAAATTACACATTTATTTGTAACTACCAAATATTTTCAATAAAAAAATATTCAAATAAAGTAAAACTAATAGTTTTATACATTATAAAACAAGACATTATAAAAAGCATAAAAATATATAAACAAATCTATACAACCACCAAAAATAATAAAAGCAGGGCTATACGAATATTAAAAACAATGGTCTTTTCAATGCTTTCGGAGAGAAAATATAATGAGTTTTTAAGTTTCTCAAATTACAAAAAAAGACCCAAAGCTATGGGGTTATAGTTTGAATATTAGTTGTAACGAGTTTTCTTCAATATTATAAATAGTATCTCTCCTACCTAGAACACCGCCGATGGTACATAGT
>JAFWBF010000205.1 GCA_017507285.1 Bacteroidales bacterium
CTGTATAAAAGTGTTTGTATGATGAGTATTGTTGCGATGTATTTTATTGCTTTCATATAGAATGTGATTTCGTTTCCGAAAAATAACGTAAAATATGCTTATAAATTGTTTTGTATTGAGATAAAAAAGATGAGGATAATTGCCAAAGCAACTATCCTCACCATATATATCAGTAGCCAAACTACTACCAAGCAAATAATGGACGATTTTCCATCATTGCGTTTACTTTCTTGCGAGTTTCAGCTATCAATTCTTCGTTGTTAATGTCTGAAAGAACTGCATCGATCATATCAACGATAACAGGCATGTCAGCTTCTTTCAAACCACGAGTGGTGATGGCAGGAGTACCTATGCGGATACCCGAAGTTTGGAATGGAGAACGGCTGTCAAATGGAACCATATTTTTGTTGATGGTGATGTCGGCTTTTACCAATGTATTTTCAGCCATCTTACCTGTTAGTTCAGGGAATTTGGTACGAAGGTCTATAAGCATCAAGTGGTTGTCGGTACCGTTAGAGATAACTTTGTAACCTTTAGCCACGAAAGCATCGGCCATAGTTTTGGCGTTGGCACGTACTTGCTTGATATAGCGGGCATAGTCATCGCTCAAAGCTTCGCCGAAAGCAACAGCTTTAGCAGCTATAACGTGTTCCAATGGACCACCTTGACATCCCGGGAAAACTGCTGAATCTAAAACTGCACTCATCATTTTTATTTCTCCCTTTGGAGTAGTTTTTCCCATTGGGTTTTCAAAGTCTTTACCCATCAAAATCAAACCACCACGAGGTCCACGAAGAGTTTTGTGAGTTGTAGTTGTAACAATGTGACAGTATTCAACAGCATTGTTCAATTCTCCCTTAGCTATAAGACCACTTGGGTGAGAAATATCTCCCATCAAAATAGCACCAATTTCGTCTGCCAAAGCTCTCATTCTTTTCCAATCGAAATCTCTTGAATAAGCAGAAGCACCACCGATGATTAATTTCGGTTTGTGTTCTCTAGCTACTTGTTCCATCATATCATAGTCGATAGTACCGGTTTCTTCTTTAACACCATAAGAAACTTGTTTGAAATAAGTACCGGAAATGTTTACGGGCGAACCGTGTGAAAGGTGTCCACCGTGGTTAAGGTCTAAGCCCATAAAAGTATCACCAGGATTCAAACAAGCAAAAAATACTGCCATGTTGGCTTGTGCTCCCGAGTGAGGTTGTACGTTGGCCCATTCAGCACCAAAAAGTTCTTTGGCACGGTCTATAGCCAATTGTTCGCTTTGGTCTACTATTTGGCATCCACCATAATAGCGCTTTCCGGGATAACCCTCAGCGTATTTATTTGTCATAACAGAACCCATAGCTTCCATTACTTGGTCGCTAACAAAGTTTTCAGAAGCAATAAGTTCTATACCTTTTGTCTGACGTTCTCTTTCTTTTTTGATTAAATCAAAAATAACTGTATCTCTTTGCATATTAATATATTATTATATGTTAGTTTTTCTATTTGAAAGTGCAAATATACACAAAGTTTTTGACATTTAGAACAAATATTCCAACTTTAATACATTATAGTACTTTTTATCGATATTTTTGCTGTATAAAAATAGATCACGAGGGAGTTTCACCTACATCACGAGGGAATTTTATCTACATCACGAATCTTTTTTACATCTTGAAATAGTCAATTCTTTTGATTGAAAACAAAAAAAACGATTGCCCCACCTTGGAGCAATCGTTCTCTATAAAATCAATTGAAGGCAATTATGCACCCAATTCTAAGCGTCTGAATCCTAAAACTTTCAAGTCTTTATCAGCTTTTGCTACGAAATCTTTTACCGAAGTTTTAGCTTCAGTGATAGATTCTTGACTCAAAAGAGTGTTTTCTTTAAAGAATTTGTTCAATTTACCTTTAGCAATGTTTTCAACCATATTTTCAGGTTTACCTTCTTCTCTGATTTGTGCACGATAAACTTCCAATTCTTTTTCTATAACTTCGGGAGCTACCGAAGTTTCGTCCAAAGCAACAGGTCTCATAGCTACAACTTGCATAGCTAAGTTATGACCAACTTCTTGGAAACCTTCTTTCGACAAAGCTACAACAGAAGCCATTCTATTGCCCGGGTGGATATAAGCCGAAACTTCAACACCTTCGATAGCTTCGTAATGAGCCAAATCTATTTTTTCGCCTATCTTAGCGATTTGGTCTGTCAACAAATCTGCAACCTTACGGCCATTGATAGCCATATTCAATACATCATCTTTTGCAGTAAATTTGTTAGCTATAGCATTGTCTAATATTGATTGAGTGAAAGCAACGAAATCTGCATTATTTGCAACAAAGTCAGTTTCACAGTTAACCATTATAACAGCTCCGAAAGAACCGTTTGCTTTTGCCAAAACAACGCCTTCGTTAGCATCACGTTCTGCACGTTTTGCAGCCAACTTTTGACCTTTTTGACGCAAGAAATCGATAGCTTTATCAAAATCGCCATCACATTCTACCAAAGCTTTTTTGCAGTCCATCATACCAACGCCTGTCTTTTGACGTAGTTTGTTAACATCTGCTGCTGAAATATTAGCCATATTATTTAATTATTATCGTTACAAAATTTATTTAGTTTTTCTTTACTGCAGATTTTCTTGGACGTCTTGGTTTGTCGTCACCATCTTCTGACATTTTTCTTGGACGTCTTGGTCTTGGAGCATCGGCATTTTCAAGATTTTCATCATCATTTACCAATACATCGTTGTCTGCATCTCTTTCATCATCTTGTACTTCCTTATCTAACTTGCGTTCGTTAATACCTTCTTGAATAGCATCAACCATAGATTTCAAAATTACAGAAATAGATTTTGAGGCATCATCGTTTGCCGGGATTGGGAAATCTACAAGATCTGGATTACAATTTGTATCAACAATTGCGAAAGTAGGGATGTTCAATCTACGAGCTTCTGCTACTGCGATGTGTTCTTTATTGATATCTACAATAAACAATGCGGAAGGCAAACGAGTCAAATCGGCAATACTACCTAAGTTCTTATCCAATTTAGCACGTTCACGTTGAACTTGCAAACGTTCACGTTTAGAAATACTAGCAAATTCTTTGTCATGCATCAAACGATCTAATGCATTCATTTTCTTTACAGCTTTGCGAATAGTGGCAAAGTTTGTAAGCATACCACCAGGCCAACGTTCGGTAACGAAAGGCATATCAACAGTTTTTACAACTTCAGCAACAACTTCTTTTGCTTGCTTTTTAGTGGCTACGAATAATATTTTTTTACCTGATTTAGCTATTTGCTTAAGAGCGTTGGCAGCTTCATCAGCTTTTACTATTGTCTTTTGTAAATCAATAACATGAATACCGTTATGTTCCTTAAATATATAAGGAGCCATTTTAGGATTCCATTTTCTTTTCAGGTGACCAAAGTGGCAACCTGCATCTAGCAATTGTTCAAATTCTAATTTTGCCATTTTTTATTTTACTTTGTTTGTTTACTTTCTTTATTACTTTCAGCAATTACAAAGTAGTCTCTATCGAATCTTTGTAATTTAGATACTAAACAATATCTTCCAATCTTAACGTTTGCTGAATTGGAAACGTTTACGAGCTTTTGGTTGTCCCGGTTTTTTACGTTCTACCATACGTGGGTCACGACGCAACAAACCTTTTGCTTTCAATGCCGGACGATCCTCGATGTTTGCTTCGCACAAAGCACGAGCTATTGCCATACGCAATGCTTCTGCTTGTCCTGACACTCCACCTCCGTCAAGATTAGCTTTAATGTCCCATTTATCCAACGCACCTGCAACTTCCAACGATTGATGAACAATGTATTGAAGTGGTGCTGTAGGGAAGTATTCTTTATAATCTTTTTTGTTCACAGTGATTGTTCCATTGCCCGGAGTCATATATATACGAGCCACTGCGGTTTTTCTTCTACCAATGGTATTGATTACTTCTGCCATTATCTTATATCATTTAAATTTACAACTTTGGGATTTTGTGCTTGATGTGGATGTTCTGCACCTGCATAAACTTTTAAGTTTCTGTACAAAGCATCACCCAATTTGTTCTTTGGCAACATACCTCTTACAGCGTGTTCAATAACACGGATAGGATGTGTGTTCAACAATTGTTGTGGAGTAGCGAAACGTTGTCCTCCCGGATAACCTGTATGACGTACATATTGCTTGTCTGTCAATTTTTTACCGGTTAATACAATCTTTTCAGCATTGATAATGATAACATTATCACCACAATCTACGTGGGGTGTGTACGAAGGTTTTGTTTTACCTCTCAACACATTGGCAACTCTCGTTGCTAAACGTCCTAGCGTTTGATTTTCTGCGTCTATCAGAATCCACTCCTTCTTAACAGTTTGGGCATTCGCCGACACAGTTCTGTAACTTAAACTATTCATTTTTTAATCTACGGTTTTTTTTGCTATTTTTAATCCTTATAAGGGTTTGCAAAATTACGATATATTTTTCATTCTGCAAAATATGTCTATTCTTTTCCTACAAATATTTTATTCACAATATTTGCTATCTCGCCAATAATAATTTATCGTTCAATTATTTACATAGTAATATCTTCATTCACAACAAATCAAAAAAAATATTTTTCTTTTACTGCTTTTGGCGTAAAAAATATGTTTTTACAACTATTTTTTCTGTTTTTAGCCTCTCAATTTCAATATTTTTTCGTGCACTTTTTCTATTCGTTTGTTTCGATACTTTTCGCCTTTGTAATTTATGATTACAAAATCGGCTCTGTTTCTTTTATCTTCGTCGTTCATTTGGTTATTCATCCGAGCTTCCACGGCTTCGTAGGTGGTATTGTCTCGCTTTAATACCCTGCGTATACGTACATCCTTAGGTGCATAGACCATTATTGTCTTGTCGAACATTTTATCAAAACCATGTTCAAACAATATTGCATTTTCTTGTATCACATAGGGGCTTTCAGTGTGCTTGTCTACCCATAAAGCAAAATCCGACATTACTTTAGGATGAATCAAAGAGTTTAACTGTTTTAATTTCACGTGATCGGCAAATACAATATCTGCTATTTTTCGTTTATCCGGCAATCCCTGTTCTGTAAAAATTTTCTCGCCAAATATTGGAACAAGAAGTTTGCAAAATTCCGTATCGTTGTAATACATTCCTGCCACTTTATCGGCAAAAAAGCAAGGTACACCCATACGTTCAAACTGCTGTGAAACAATGGTCTTGCCACTTCCTATGCCTCCGGTAAGTGCTATAAGCAATGGTCGTTTACTTGATGATGACATATTGTATTTGTTCGGGTTTTATTTTTTTTATTCTTACATTCGAAGGGAACTTCGATAATTGCACCGGCAACATATTTTTTGTAACGTCGCCATCATATTGAACTTCGGCTGCAAACATATCTTCACCTATTGTTTTATAATCTTTCAAAGCCACATCCAATACGATTTCGACACTTTCGGGATATAGCCTTACTTGTAGCGAAGTATCTTGTGCTTTAAAATCCAATGGCACCATAACACTCATCTCTGTATATTTTTCGATAGGCAAGTAAATTTTTACATGCTCTGTAGATAGTTGAACATCCGGGTACTTATCTGCCGGCGATTTCAATTTTAGATCATAGAATCCGGTTTTATTGATTTTGCGTATGGTTTGAGGTGCCGTTTCTATTTTCGTAATATTTCCCAACGATTTTTCACTACCGTATATTTCTATCGAATCGGGGGTTATCTTGGGTTTGCCATATAGGCCGTATTGTGGTTCGAACAAAAATTCCACATTTTCTACTTCTAATTTTATTTTTTTTGTAGCTCGCTGTGCCAATACTATTCTTACTGTATCTGTTTGAAACTGCATCTCTTTTTGTCGCAGAAATATTATTTGTTCCTTTATTGTATCTTTATTATCTCTCAACGACAATGCGTACACTCTGTTTCCTCCTGTCTCGTAGTAGTTTTCATTATTTACATTAAATGTAATCTTTCCTTTTCTATCAAACAATCCGGAGATATACTGAAAGCCGGTTGATTTTACAGATACATTAATTATCGTATCGGCCATTATAAAAGAAAACTTTTGCTTATCATATCCGGAAAATTCTATTGGATATACTTTTTCGTACTCGTAGGTATCCGACAAAGTTTGCACCATCCAAAATACGACGGTGATAAGCAAACATCCAAGAAAGGGTTTTATCTTTTCCTTTTGAGTGATTTTCAAACGTATTTTCTTGATCATAGCTTTAGTTTACAACAAAATAACCCATCGTATACTTTCTGTTCAATGGGTTATTTTGATAGTTATTTTCTTTCAAGGATTACTTTTTTTGATTTTCAGCAAGAGCCTCGGGCGAAGGTTGAATAAAGTTTTTCTCAACAGTGATGTTTACTCCATTCGACACCTCCATTACTATTGTTGTTTCTTTTACTTCAGCTACTTTTCCGTGTATTCCACCTGCGGTAACTACTTTATCGCCTTTTTGTAAACCATCGCGGAACTTACGTTCTTCTTTTGCTCTTTTCGACTGCGGACGAATCATGAAAAAGTAAAAAATTACTATCATCAATAGTAACATAATCCACATCGAAGCTCCACCACCTTGTTGGCCGGCTCCGGCAGCTTGCAATAAAATGCTCATCAAATTCATCTTTCTTAAATTTATTCGTTAATATGATTGTTTAATATTTAATTCTTAGTTTTCTACCATTGCACGTATAACCAATTGGTTTCGGCTTGGTTGTGTATTTGCCATTACTTCTACAAATTGTTCTTCTTGTCCATATTTGCCGGCCGAATTGAATGTTACGGTTATATAGCCTACCTCGCCCGGTTTCAAAGGTTTTTTGGGAAAATCAGCAACAGTACAACCACATGAGGCTTCACAGTTCGAAATCAACAAATCGGCATTGCCGGTATTTGTAAACTTAAAACTGTAAGCAATGCTCTCGCCTTGCGACAAACGTCCAAAATCATGCATTTTTTTATCAAAAGTGATAACGGGTGCCGATACTTCTTTTGAATCACCATTTGCCGTATTGGGATTGTTTATCAAATCTGTACTAAACTCGGGCTTGGAGCTGTTACCTCCGCAACCCACTATCAGCATTGCCACCAACGCAGTGCATAATATAGTTCTAATATTCATATCTATCTTTAATTTATCGTTTATGAAACACACTATATTGTTTATTATTGTCTCATCATAATAATTTATTTTCTCTAAAAACCTCCGATTGGTTGATTTTGTTCGTAGTATCAGATTTTTTTATCGGCTACAACAAACTTTCATCTATCAGGCCTCTACCCGATTTCTTGATTTTCCCTTGCGAACGCAACTCGTTGTAAATCTTATCCAATATTCCGTTTACAAAAAGTTTGCTCTTATCGGTACTATATTCTTTAGAGAGTTCTATACATTCATTTATTGTTACTTTTTCGGGTATGGACGAGAATGTTACAAGCTCTGTAATTGCCATTTTTATTATCAGAATATCCATTAGTGCCACCCTCTCGTACTCCCATTCCTTGAGGTTTTGCTTGATTATTTCGGTATTCTCGTTAAACGACAATATTGTTTTCTTCAATAAAACTGATGCAAAGTCGCATGCTTCAACTTCTTGCTCATTGCGTTTGTCAAAAACACGTGGAAATACCGACGCTGCCGAGAATTCTTCATCAAAACTTTTGAGCAAGCCGTAATTGTACTGAGCTATTTGATAAAAATCATCTTCCCAAAACAAATTCCTTTCGTAAAATATATCCACCAAAGCTTCGTAGTTCATTATGTGTTTAAACAAGTGTAGAACAAGTTCTCTATCGGCCTTAAAGTCCGTCACCTCGGCTGCCATATATTTCGCATAAACCTCCGATGCACGGAACGAATTGTACAGCGTGCGGAAAAGGTCGTTGTGGTTTGACCAATTTAGTTTCAAGCTCTCAATGGCTTTCTTCAACTCATAGTTATTGCTCAATTCGACCAAAAACTTATTTTCAACAAATCGCATATTGGGATTGACTTCTTCTTTCGAAGGAAGAAACTTTGTCTTTGCCTCTTCCATACATTTCTTCGAAAAATCAAAAAAGTACAGCAATGTTGACATTTGGGTTATACCCAAATCATTAAGTCGCTCAATATTATGTAAAAAGTTTTTCTCTATAACGTTCAAATCGTCACTTTCAGAAATGGTATAGGCATAAAGTGACTGCAATACCTTGGATCTCAAAAAATGTCTGCTTAACATCGAATCTATATTTTTTGCAAAAGTACAACTTTTTTAGGAATATACCTACTCCTTTCCTATCCTAAATTTGAAAAATAGCGTTCCCTCTGTCTTTACTACAAATTCAATTCATTAAATAATAATGATATATAACGCTGTATCAAAAAATGATATTTCCGAAAAAAAATCGGAACAACGCTGACAAAAAATGGCCTTTCACTTAGTTTTTGCCAACCTTGCAACACATTTTTGGATACCTATTGAGGGTAAATTGCAAAATATTCAACCCAAAAACATTTTTTGTATCACAAAAGTAATTATAAGTATAGGTAAATCATTTTTAGATAATAACAAATTTGTCTTATTTAAACATATTGCCATTTAACTTGAAAAAGCGAATATTTACCTCCCACAATGCTTTTATTGGCCAAAAATCGTCCCCTCTGCGAGTTACCAACACAACATATTGATTATAAGATGTAGCATATTTCACAATAAATCATCAATAGGGTATTATTGGCCCTACGGTAGGGTTTGCAAAGCTTTATGATAGGGTATAAACAAATAGATGGCGATGTATTTCTATCCGGATCGGGATGAATTTTTATCTACATCACGTAGTTTTTCAAACGGAATCGGGATGAAATTCCAACAAAATAGAGACATAATCAAGAGTTATATTAACAGTTTAGAATTTCTCTTAACATTTTATCAAATCCGTTTTCCATCATTTCCTGCCAAATATAAACCGGAATAAACATACATCCCACACCTTACATCGGCGAAAATAAGGAAAAGATAACTGCAGTGCTACATATATTGTTCATTGCAAAAAGAGACACCCCTAACCACAATGATTCTACTATAATAATATAATGTATGGTTCCGATTTTTGAACAATAGCAGCGATTAGTAGTTTTTTTTATGGACTGATAAAAGTAGTACATAAGACTACAAGTATTCAAATAGTAAAGTATAACCCTCTAAATACAAGAGGTTTTGCTTTAAGCAAAAATAAATAAGCACATAAACCTTTGGTATATCAAATATAATATGTACCTTTGCAGTTTAAAATACAAGATAATAGAACGTATAATTTATTAAACTATAATATATTATGGCAAAAGTTGCAATTAACGGCTTCGGTCGTATTGGAAGAATGAGTTTTAGAGAACTTTGCACTAGAAAGAGTGTAGAAGTTGTTGCTATCAACGATTTGACAAGTGCAGATACATTAGCATACCTATTGAAATATGACTCTGTACACGGTCGTTTTGACGGTGAAGTTGTAGCTGATGGCGATTATTTGGTTATCAATGGCAAACGCATCCGCGTTTACGCAGAAAAAGACCCGGCCAACCTACCATGGAAAGAATTGGGTGTGGACATAGTTATCGAATCGACAGGCTTGTTCAAAAACCGCGAAAAAATGATGAAACACATCAACGCCGGTGCCAAGAAAGTGGTTCTTACTGTTCCTGCCGACAAGAAAGAAGATGTTGACGCTACAGTGGTTTTGGGTGTAAATGACCATATCCTTAACAAGGACATCCAATTGGTTTCGAACGCTTCTTGCACAACCAACTGCTTGTCGCCTATAGCTAAGGTATTGAACGACAACTTTGGTGTGGTACGTGGACTTATGAACACTATTCACTCTTACACCAACGACCAAAAGATTTTAGACCTTCCTCACAGCGATTTGCGTCGTGCTCGTGCTGCTGCAGTTAGCATAATACCTACCAAAACAGGTGCTGCTAAAGCTGTAGGTTTGGTATTGCCCGAATTGGCCGGAAAACTTGACGGTTTGGCAATGCGTGTTCCTACTCCCGACGGTTCGGTTGTTGACCTGACTGTAGAATTGGAAAAACCTGCTACAAAAGAAGAAATCAACGCTGCTATGAAGAAAGCTGCCGAAGGTCCTATGAAAGGTATTCTTGAATACGTAGACGAACCTATAGTTAGTGCCGACATCGTTGACAACAAACACTCTTCGATTTTCGACTCTCAACTTACTCAAGTGTTGGACAACAACTTCGTAAAAGTTGTTAGCTGGTACGACAACGAAAAAGGTTACTCTACTCGTATATGCGACCTTACCGAACGTATGGCTCAACTATTGTAAGAACAGAAATCTATTACTTACATAAATAAAAAAAAGGATGCTACCCGGGTAGTATCCTTTTTTTATTTGTCATACATCACAAAGGTTTCTATATCAAAGGTCGGTCGTTCCATATTTCAATTATCAAATACACGTATATGATAAGTTCCAATAAGAAACGCAACTTTTTGAGTAAAAAAAAGAGCTAAAAAGATTTTTTTTACCACAAAAGAAAGAGAAAAAAATCTCTTTCCTTGTGTGGTTTGAAAAAAAGTTGTACTTTTGCAGTGTGTTAGGATAATAATACACACATAGAATAACAAACTAATTACTTATAAATATGAAACATAAAGAGAAACTAAACCGAACCATCGGTAAAAGATTTTTTGCTTTTGCAGCCCTTTTTATAGGCATTATAGCTGCATCAATTGGCCAAACCACCACAAAAATAAGTGGTACACTCAAGGACAAAAAAACAAAAGAACCCATTGCTTTTGCCCATGTGCTTATCAACGACACCAAGCATGGAACCATAAGCGACATCAACGGACGCTTCAGCATAAGCACCTCCATTGCTGTAAAAACATTGAACATACAATGTCTTGGCTACAAAAACATAACCTATACCGTGGCCACCACCTCCAAACCTTTGACCATATATATGGAAGAAACTGCCAAACAGCTTCCCGAAGTGGTGATAAAACCCGGCATAAATCCTGCCGACCGTATTGTGCAAGCCGTTATAGACAACCGGAAAACCAACAACTTCAAAAACCTCGATAGCTACAAATACATATCGCACAACCGCGGTGCCATAGAAGTGGCTTTCGACTGCTCCGAAGCCGAAGCCCAAAAAATAAAAGAACGCCTACGTAAAGATACAACCGAAAACCTTGCAACAGATGCCATAGAATTTATGGACAGCACATACCTGTTCTTTACCGAAAGCATAAACGAATACAAATATCGCAAACCCGAAAAAGTGAGCGAAACAGTGTTGGGATCAAGAACTTCGGGATCAAAAAATGCTTTGTTTTCGCTTATATTGACCCAAATGCAGTCGGCATCGTTTTATAAAAACTATATCACTATAATAGGTGCTCGCTTTGTAAACCCCCTCAGCAAAGGCACTTTCAAACGCTACTACTTTGAGTTGCAAGACACTATATTCGATGGCAACGACACTATATTCGGCATAAGCTTCCGCCCGCTGATGAACACCAAGTTTATGGGACTAAAAGGCAAAGCCTACATCAACACCGACCGCTATGCCATACAAAGCATTACCGCCACCGCCGACCTAAAGAAAGTACCGGGAATGGAAAGCCTGAATACCGATATAAATAGTGCCGACAAACAGATGACAATATCGGCCGGCGGCGACAAAAAAGCCAACCTCGATAAGGTTGACAGCATGATGGCTATGCGCATAAAACACTCATATGAACGCGACAGTGCCAACCGATGGTTCCCAAAACAATACCGCTTTGAATGGGATATGAAAGTATCGCCTAAAGATAAGATGGTGCTACGATTTTTTACCCAAAACGATATTAAAGACGTGGAAGTAAACGCAAAACTGAAACGCCGTGAGTTTTCGGACGTGGTGCTCGACGTGGACTACGAAGCCGACAAACGCAACGATGACTTTTGGCTAAAATACCGCGACACCCTTACAGCAAAAGAACAATATACATTTATACTCTACGACAGCATTGGCAAACACATAAAAGAGGAAATCGAAAACGATTCGTCGTTAAGTTTCCTTTCATCGATATCGGCCAACAAAATTATAGAGATAGCCAAAATACTCATAGCCGGCAAACTACCTATAGGCTGCATAAACATAGACCTCAACAAGCTGTACAACTACAACCTTTACGAACACAGCCGCTGGGGATTGGGCTTGGAAACCAACGACAAACTGAGCCGCCGGATATCGGTAGGCGGATACTTTGGCTATGGAGTGGAGGATAACGGTTGGAAATATGGTGGCAACCTGAACTTCTACTTCGACCGCTACAAAAACCGCAACCTTGGCTTTGCCTATTCGCAAGACTTGGAGGCGGCCGCCAACACCTCGTTCAACAAATACCAGCTGGTAAGCTTCAACAACAATATAAACTATACCTTCAGCCGCTTTCAAAGTGTAAGAAAAGCCGAAGCTTTCTACACCACACCCCTAATACGCTACACCACAGCAAAACTATCGTTGAGCTATTCGCGCGAAAGCTACCTATATACCAACGATGGCTTGCTATATCCGCACCGCGACAATGTGGCACCCGGTTTTACAGCCGACTTTGCCGAAGCATCGCTTTCGCTCGAATGGAAATACAAGCAACAACGCATACGCACTCCCGACTTCGAGTTTCAGATAAACCGCTCATCGTCGTTACCAACCATAAGATTGCTATACACACGAGGCCTATCACTATTCAACGCCGACAAGGAGTTTAACCGACTGCAAGTGGAATACACACAACACATCACCACTCGCAACTTCAACCAATTCAGCATATATGCATCGGCAGGTCATGTGAGCAAACATGCGCCATACAGCCGTATGTTCAATGTGATAGGTACCGGCAACTTTATATATTACTTCAACAATTCGTTCCTAACCCTCCACCCCTACTCCTTCACCGCCACCGACTATGCCAACCTATGCCTACGCTACGATTGGAACAAAGCACTATGGAACACCAAAATGTCAAAACCGCAACTATCGTTTCAGCTAAACAGCATAATAGGCACCGCACACGGCATTACCACAGTAGATGGCATAGGCATACAAGCCCCCGAAAAAGGAATAATGGAAGGTGCA
>JAFWBF010000206.1 GCA_017507285.1 Bacteroidales bacterium
CAACACCTGCACTATATTCCGTATGGCGAACCAGTTGTAAATGAGAGAACATCTTCCTACGAAGAACGCTTCACTTTTACAGGGAAAGAAAGAGACTCAGAGACAGGCTTTTCCTACTTCGGGATAGGAAAATATATTATAATATAAGGTCAGGAATAAGAAATGTGCTTATGTTTTTTGGGAGGAGCAACAAAAACCATGGTTGTCTGTTGTTATTGCTGCAAAAACATAGATAAAAATATTTGTTATGAAAAAAATTACTACAGGCAAAACAGATATAACTATTATGGCACTTCTGGCAATTTGGTCAGTATCGGCCATAACTTCTCTGCCGGGATTGGCAATATCGCCCATTATGGGCAAATTGGAAACAGTATTTCCTCATGCCACCGATTTGGAGATACAAATGCTTACCTCGCTCCCTTCGCTAATGGTGATACCATTTTTATTTCTTTCGGGAAAACTATCGTCGGGCAAGAACAAGACTAAAATCCTAAGCCTCGGACTGATTATATTTTTACTTAGTGGAATAAGCTATTTCTTTATCAACAGCATGAGCGGGCTTATAATAGCAAGCTGTATATTGGGCATTGGTGCCGGTATAGTAATTCCGCTATCCACAGGTCTTGTTGCCGAATACTTTGCTGGACGCTATCGCACTCAGCAACTTGGTATAAGTTCGGCAATAAACAACCTTACTTTGGTTGTTGCTACCTATCTTACAGGCTGGCTGGCCGACATCAATTGGCACGTACCCTTTGCTGTATATCTCCTGCCTATAGTATCCATAATATTGTGTAGCTTTTTGCCCAAAACATCGACCGATAGCACCTATGATGACAAAACAGCAGGTAGCACCCCGGTCAACACAAATGGCCGAACCTCAAAACTTACCGGCTTGATGGTGCTTTACTTCTTTGTAACTTACTGTGTTTTGGCTATACCACTAAATCTGCCTTTCGTTATGGAACAATATAAGATGGATAGCGATATTTCGGGAGCAGTAATAGCTATATTCTTTTTGGCAATAACCCTTCCGGGATTTTTTATAAACAAGCTATTGGACAAAATGGGCAGGGCTGTGAATTGGATAAACCTACTGCTTATAGCCATAGGATTGGTAGCTATCTACGCTTCTCACCATATTGTGCTATTCGTCATAGGGTCGGTTTTGGTAGGCTTTGGCTACGGCATAATACAGCCGCTTATATACGACAAAACTTCGGCAGTTTCCACCTCAAGTAATGTGGTGATGAGTTTGGCTTTGGTAATGTCTATGAACTACCTTGCAGTGCTTATATCGCCATTTATCATCAAATTATTTGGTTCAATATTTACCACCACCTCACCCAACCTTATATTTGTTGTAAACGGAATAATGGTGACTGCATCGGCCGCTATAGCATTTGCCAAACGCAAAGGATTTGTGCTTGGCAAATGAAAGAAACCAGGCTATTTCTTTAATGAGAAATAAAATTCCAATCCTCCACTTTCGGCATTCTTGGCTATTATACCACCTTCGTGGAAAATCACAGCGTGTTTAACAATAGATAAACCAAGGCCTGTTCCCCCACTTTTTCGACTTCTACCCTCGTCAATACGCAAGAAGCGGTCAAATATACGGGTCAGATACTTTTCATCTATTCCACAGCCGGTATCGTAGAACCGGAAGTAGTAAAAGTCGGCATCCTCCTTATGACACTCCATACCCACTGTAATATCATCACCAGCATAGGAGACTGCGTTCTCAATCAAATTGCGAAATATACCATAAACAAGACTATGATTGCCATTAATTTTTATGGAGATAGGTATGTTATTCTCAACCGATATACTGCGTTCTGCTATCTTATCCTCTAGTTCGTCAATAGCTTCTTGGGCTATATCGGATACCACCACCATCTCTTTTTGATACAGCTCTGCCGACTCTTCAATCTTGTTGATGATAGACACATCGTTAATCAGGTTGGATAGTCGCAGGGTTTGCGAATAGGAGCGTTCGAGGAAATACTGCCGTTTATCGTCGGCTATAGGCTTATTACCCAACAATATTTCCAAATATCCTCGTATACTGCTAACGGGGGTTTTCAACTCGTGGGCTATATTGTTGGTCATCTCTTGCTTCATTTTTCGATTACGGTCTTTCTCTTCAATAATCTGCAGCTTACTAGTCTCCAACTGCTTGTAGAGAGATATTATCTTATTGCCAATCTCGCCCCATGTTGACTGCGGAAAACTTACCAACGAATAGTCGATGGTTCCTTTTTCCACCGAATCTACAAAAGACTTCAATGTAGTCATCACCTTAAAAAATCTGTCAAAAAGAAATATAGCTAACAGTATAGTAATAAAAAACAATGATATTGTAAAATACAGTATATGTCTATTTATCGAAGCCGAATGAGATAGAAATAAATGTATACCCAACATAGCCATAGCATACACCACACCTATTATGAGACATACTGCCATTAGTTTCTTTTTATTTGTCAATGAGAGTTTTTCCATAATCATTAATTATCAAAAGAATAGCCAAATCCGGTACGATTTATTATACATTCGCCCATATTGCCTATCTTCTTCCTAAGCCTAGCTATATGCACATCTACACTTCGTTCGGTAACGTAGGTATCATCGTCCCATACTTGCGATAATATTTGCTCTCGAGTAAAAAATCTTTTTGGTGATTTTACCAATAGTACCAGTATCATAAACTCTTTCCTTGTAAGCGAAACCTCTTGCCCGTTCAAGGTAGTTTTCTTGGTTTCAAAGTTTATTTCCAAACCATTGTGGGTAAAGATTTCCATACTCTCAGTCGTAACATCGAGGACTTTGGAAGTACGTTTGAGCACAGCCTTTATTCGTGCCAATACCGTTTTGAGCGAAAACGGCTTGGTTATATAATCGTCGGCTCCAACATTAAAACCGGTAAGCATATCATTTTCAGTATCCTTAGCAGTAAGAAATATTATAGGCACTTCGATGTTCAGTTCTTTACGTATTTTGTTGGCCATCTGAAAACCACTCATATCTTCCATCATCACGTCGAGAAGTATAAGTACATGGTTAGGCGAAAGAATGCTCAATCCCTCTTCGGCCGAGTTGGCAGTATCCACTTCATAACCTTCGCTCTCGAGGTTGAAACGAAGTATTTCACACAAATCCTGTTCGTCGTCTACTACTAATATCTTGTTCATAATCATTTAGTTTATTTTTACATCTGTTATTCGAAAAAAAAATCTAACAGAATATCAGTACCAATAGTTGAGCCGTTATCACCCTCAAAAACATCGTAAGCGGATAAACAGTGGCATAGCCTACCGCCGGAGCGTCGTTGCCGGCAGTGGCATTACTATAGGCCAATGCCGGTGGGTCGGTTGTAGACCCTGCAAGAAGTCCCATAAGGGTAAAATAGTTTATCTTACACAATTTTCGACCTACTATACCTATCACAAACAATGGCAGGAATGAGATTACAAAGCCATAACACATCCACACCAAACCTCCTTTGTTTACAATAGTATCCACAAAGCCATCACCTGCTCCTACTCCCACACATGCCAAAAATATGGTTATACCTATTTCGCGAAGCATAAGACTAGAACTAATGGTATTATAAGTTATCAGCTTATATTTATAACCAAACCTTGATATAAGTATTGCCACAATAAGCGGGCCACCTGCCAACCCAAGCTTTACGGGATGAGGTATACCGGGAAACATAATAGGTATACTTCCAAGTAATACACCTAGGAATATTCCCAAGAACAAGGTTATAAGATTAGGTTCATTAAGGCGTTTCATACTATTGCCCAATCGTTCTTCCACCTTTCGAACATCTTCTTCAACACCTACAACGGTAAGACGGTCGCCAAGCTGAAGCACAAGATTAGGACGCGGAACCAAATCTACACCCGAACGATTGACACGCGAAATATTAATATGATAAAGCTTCCTCAAGTTTAGTTCGCCAAGGCGTTTACCATTAAGCTCGCTTTTGGTTACTATTATTCTGCGTGATACAAGGCTTTTATCCAGTTTGTACCATTCTTCGGGTTTCATTGGTATGATAGTCCCTATTATGGTAGAAATCACATCTATATCGCCTTCCACTGTAATAACAAATACTTTATCACCATCATTTAGGATGGTTCCCGACGAAGCTATCTCCATTGTTCCATCAACATGGAGTACACGACTTACCACCAATTCTCTATGAACCAACAACTTGGCTACATCAGCCACCGTATGGCCAAATATGGCAGGATTATGAACCTCGAGGCTGAAAAGCTTTGCCTGATTGGCCAACGAATTGTCCAAAGCGTCAAGTTCTTGTTGTTCCTTTTCAAAACGCACCCGAAAGATATAACGTATTGCCACTATGGCCAATATTATACCCACAACACCCAAAGGATAACAGACTGCATAACCAAGAGCAATACTATTGTCGTCCACAACACCCATATCGGCAAAAGCCGTCTGAGCAGCACCCATACCGGGAGTGTTGGTAACAGCACCCGAAAGTATGCCTACCATAGTTTGCATAGGCAAACCGGTAATAAAATGCAAAGCTACAGTGATTACTACCCCCAACAGTACCACCCCTGTTGCAAGCATATTGAGGGTAAGCCCACCTTGCTTGAACGACGAAAAAAATCCCGGACCTACCTGCATACCCAATGAGAATACAAAAAGTATAAGCCCAAACTCCTTCATAAAATGCATAACCTCGGCATCCATTGTTATTCCAAAATGCCCCATAAGAATTCCCACAAAGAGCACAAATGTTATGCCCAACGATATGCCTAATATCTTGATACGACCAAGTAATATTCCACACACTATACAAATGGAAAGCAGCATAATACTATGCCCTACTCCTGTCCCAAATATCAATTCATTAAACCATTCCATAATACAAATTACTATTCCTTATTTATAACATTAATCGAATTATATTTTTTTTGCAAAGGTACAAAATTATTGCCATACACACAAAAAATTTATTTGAAGAGTAGTAATTTTATATTGGATACAATTGATAGTAAAGACAAGTTCGCTCTAGAATGTCAATACCCTTATATTATTTGTCGACTATCGGGTTCGAACAAAATTGATTCTTTGCAAAACCATAACCGACGTTGATATTAATTACATCAACGTCGGTTACAACAGAAAAAAACTTTCAAATAAGCATTTATTAGAAATCCAAATTAAAAGATTCGTCATCAATACCTATCGAAGTTGTTCCGGTTTCTTTATCTTGCACGACTTCGGATAATTGATTTTCTTTTCTTCGACTGGCAGTTCGCTGTAGCGATACGATTAATGCGCCCAACATACGAGTCAATTCCATCAACAATTCTCTTGACTTTTCATAATCTTCATCGGAAAATATTTCCAATTTATGAGCCACCGAAGTATAAACAGTACACTCCCGTATTGCCGACTTAGCGACTTTCAAGTAAACTTCAAATTGACTTTTACTACGACACGAACCTTCGGCAATGTTTACACAAATGGCCAATGCACCCTTTACAAAACCATCTTTTAAAGTGTTGTTAGAAGTAGCTAGGACTTTTTTGTTCAACGTTTTCGACACCCAGCTACTGTAATCAACCGCCTTATCATAGATTCTCAAATCTTCGAATCTAAAAAAACTTGCATTTCGTTCTTTCGTTTCCATGATAGTAGTATTAATTGAGTTTATGAATATATTATTTAAACAGATTTTCTATTTCTTCGGCATACCGCTCATTTACTTTTCTGCGTTTCAATTTCAATGTAGGAGTAAGAAAGCCGTTGGCTTCAGTCCATGTACCATTTATCAACTTATAACGTTTCACTTGCTCTGTATCACCAAAATATTTATTATACTTGGCCATAACTTTGTTGTAACGCTCCAGGGTTTTCTTATCATTAATCATCTCTTCTTGAGTTTCGCAATGAATGTCATGTCGCTCCTGCCAATCTTTCAAAAATTCAAAATCAGGAGTAATGATAGCTGCGGCAAATTTTTGATTTTCACCTACCACCATCATATCCAATATAAATGGACTTTCTTTAAACTTAGTTTCTATTGCTTCGGGATTTACGTATTTACCCATGCTTGTTTTGAACAAAGACTTAACTCTACCCGTTATGCTCAACAGTCCGTTTTCAAGTTTTCCTGTGTCACCAGTATGGAACCAACCTTCTCCATCTATAACCTCTGCAGTAAGTTCCGGAGCTTTGTAGTATCCCTGCATAACATTCTTTCCACGACATAATATCTCGTTATTAGCGGGATCTATTTTCACCTCTACACCTATGAGCGGAGGTCCTACTGTACCAACCTTTCTTCCTCCTTTTTCACGGGTGCTTACAGCTATAACAGGACTTGTTTCGGTAAGTCCGTAACCTTCGTAGATATTTAATCCAAGACAATTGAAGAAACGTGCAAGACGAGGCTGAATAGCAGCTCCTCCACTTACTATTAGTTCCAACACTCCAAAATTTTCTCGTATAGCACCATATACCAATTTATCGGCAATCTTATGCTTCAAAGTGTAGATAAACGAGGTATTTTCAAACTCATATTCAGTGGCAAATTCCAAAGCCCAATAGAATATTTTTTTCTTTATACCCTTCATTTTCTCGCCTTTGCGATAAATTTTATCGTATATTTTTTCCATCAAACGTGGAACGGTTGTCATCATATTTGGCAGTGTCTCCTTTATATTGTCAGCTACCTTCACAGCGTTTTCGGCATAAAATATCTCAAAACCACGATACTGATACATATAGTTCATCATACGTTCGTAGATATGGCATAGAGGTAAATAACTCAAACACTTTGTAAATTCGGCATTAGGAATATTCCGCACAGCCATAAAGTTGGATATAAGATTTTCATGCGTAAGCATCACTCCTTTCGGAAAACCTGTTGTTCCACTGGTGTATATCATCGTCGTTATGTCGGTTGTTTTTATGGAATCTTTTATCTCCTGTAATTTTTCCGGTTGTTTATTTTCCTCTCCCAACTGTAGCAACTCTCCAAAAGAACTAGTGTTTTCGTCACGTTTTTTGAAAGTGTATATATTCTCCACATTTGGCAAATCGGGAAGAATATTTTTTATCTTCCTCAACAATTCCGGACCTTCAAGGAAGATAAACTTAACCTCGGCATGTTCTAGAATGTATCTATAATCATCTTCACTTATAGTGGGATATATCGGAACCATTACGGCTCCAATTTGTTGTACACCCATATCAAGAAAATTCCATTCAGGTCGACTAGATGATATAAGGGCTACTTTCTCGCCACGTTCCAATCCCATCTTCATCAAACCATAACTAATAAGATTTGCCTTTTCGATATATTCTTCTATACTATGTTTTGTCCATTTACCTTTCTCCTTTGCTGTAAGCACAGGTGCATTGGGGAAATGCTTCAATCTATAATCTAATATATCAAATAATCTTGTTACCTCCATTATATATAGTTTAGTTAGTATGTATATTTATTTTATATAGTTGTTGTTTAAGTTATTTTGTCTCATAACTATTCAATTTCGGCATAGTGCTTCATAAACTGAGTCCTTACGAATGCCGAATTATCATGATTCTTCACCTTCATTTTACCTCTAAAATCAGCAATAGATTCGTAATTCTTCTTCTCCATCCAATTTTTCAAATATTCATTCATATCGTGTATATGGCCTATCCCATTTTCATACAACGCTGAAACGACCTGAACAGTTTGAGCACCTGCCAACAATGCTTTCACCACATCATCACCGGTAAAGATACCCGAAGAAGCAGATATCTCACAACGAAGTTTATCCGACAATAATGCAACCCACCTCAAAGTTTCATACAACCTTTGTGGAGCAGATATTATAGATGCCGGCTTCAAGGCCTCATTGTTTGTATCAATATCAAAGTCTATGGTTTTATTAAACAACGTGATTCCGTTTATTCCCGACCACGACAATTTCGACAGAAACTTCGCCATATCGGTAAAATATTTACCTACCTTTACTAGTATAGGAACAGTTATGCTGCGCTTGATTGCAGCAATGGTATCATCAAACAAGCGCTCAATATCGTCTACTGATGTTTCAACATTGGAAGGTAACACCATAAAATTAAGTTCTATAGCATCACAACCAGCATCTTGTAACCTCTTGGCATAAGCAACCCAATTGCTATAGGAAACGCAATTGATACTTGCCACAATAGGAAGCGACAACGACCTTTTGGCTTCACGTATGAGGCTATAGTAGTTGTCTATTTCATAACCTGTAATATGATTTGCAATATAGTCATAACTTTCGCCATACTCCATATTAGAAAGCAAACCAATATTTTTTTGAATATCATAAGTAATTTGTTCTTCAAAAAGTGATTTTAGCACTATTGCTCCTACCCCTGCTTTCTCCATTTCTACAAGATTGGGTAACTTCGAAGTCAAGCCACAACTTCCTGATATAATAGGGCTTGACAATTTCATTCCTAAGAATGTTGTTTCTATATTGGCTGTATTCATAGTTTCTCCTTTTTGTTGCAAAGATATATATTTTTTCTGATATTTAGCAAGTATTTCGAATATTTTTTTTATTTATCTTCACCTCTTCCACACAACATACTAATTCCTAACGAATTACCTTCATAAAAAAGTAAAAAAAAATTATACATCGTAACAATTTATTTTTTTTATTTGTTCAACCCGAAAAAAATGAGTAATTTTGCAACTTGAAACATTAAATACTATCATATAAAAATGAAAGAGAATATCGAAGAAAAGAACGTTGAAATAGCGGACGTTATAAGCAAAACAGAAGGTTTTATTCAAGAAAACCAAAAGAGAATAATTGTAGTAATTATTGCCATCGTGGCCTTAATTGGTGGATATTTTGCACTTCAAAACTTTTACTTTGAGCCACGTGAAAAAGCTGCTGCAGAAGAAATGTTTGCCGCACAGCAATGGTTTGACCAAGATTCGTTGCTATTATCACTTGATGGAAATGCAAAGTACATGGGCTTTAAAGCCATTATTGATGAATATGGTAGTACAAAGAGCGGTCGTTTGGCTGAATATTATGCAGGTATCGCCTCTTTGCGTTTAGGAAAATATGAAGATGCTATAAACTTTTTATCATCATACGACGGAAAAGATACTTTCACAAAAGTATTAGCTGTAATAGCTACCGGCGATGCCGAAATGGAACTTGGCAATACAAAAAAGGCAATATCTCTTTACGAAAAAGCTGCTAAGATGGCAGACAATATCGTAACTACACCTTACGCTCTTTTCAAAGCCGCTTTTGCTTATCAAATGGAAGGCGACAATGAAGCTGCAACAAAACTATACAAAGAGATTAAGACAAACTATCCTCAATCGACCGAGTATAGAACTATAGACAAATATATTGCCTACGCAGAAGAAAGTACAAAATAATAAATTTATTTTTTTCATAAAGCAAAATAAGAGGGGAAGTCTTACGATTTTCCCTCTTACTTTTATAACATCAACCGAAAAAGCAATTAAATAACAACAATGCAATGGTATATATAGAAATAACATTGGACGTTAATCCTCTCGTTCCGTTTGCCGACATCATCATGTGCGAACTGGGAGAGGTGGGTTACGAAAGCTTCGTAAGCACAAGCACAGGATTCAAAGCTTACATACCAAAAGACCTTTACAACGAAAATCTTTTGAAACAAACACTGAATGTATACACTGAATGCAAAGTAAAATATTCCATCGAAGAAATTCCGGACCAAAACTGGAACGCCGTTTGGGAGAACAGTCACGAACCGGTGATGGTAGAGGACTTCTGCTGGGTATATGCCCCATTCCATGGCACCAACAACAGTTGTCAATACAACATTCTGATAGAACCCAAAATGAGTTTCGGAACTGCCCACCACTCCACTACATATATGATGCTTAGCCTTATCAGAGATGAAGAGATGGTCGGCAAAAGGGTACTGGATATGGGTAGTGGAACGGGGGTATTGTCAATACTAGCCGAGAAGAGAGGGGCCAAACACATAGAGGCTATAGATAACGACGAATGGGCCTATCGAAACGCTCTGGAGAATGTTGAAAACAACAACTGCCATAACATAGATGTGCTACTAGGCGATGCTTCGTTACTGACCAACAACAAGAAGTTTGACATAATAATAGCCAACATCAACCGAAACATCCTGCTTAGAGACATGCATAGATACATCAATGTACTGGAAAAAGGTGGCACACTACTGCTAAGTGGCTTCTACAGTCACGACATACCTTCCATACAAGAGGAAGCCGAAAAGCTGGGAATGAAATTTGACTGTCACAAAGAACGCAACGAATGGGTGGCTTGCCGTTTTATCAAAATGTAATACAAACCTAAAATATATCATCATCATGACAATAGCTGAACAAATAAAAATTATTACCTCGTCGCTACCGACTACCACCAGACTGATAGCTGTAAGCAAAACCAAACCCGTAGAAGATATACAAGAAGCATACAACGCCGGTCAACGTGTGTTTGGCGAAAACAAAGCCCTTGAGATGCGAGACAAACACGAGGCTCTACCCAAGGATATAGAATGGCACTTTATTGGGCATTTGCAAACCAATAAAATCAAATACATAATACCTTACGTGTCGCTAATACACAGCATAGATAGCCTAAACCTACTGAAAGAAGTAAACAAGGAAGCTACCAAAAAAGGCAGAAAAGTTGATTGCCTACTGCAATTCCACATTGCACAAGAGGATACCAAGTTCGGCCTTTCATACGAGGAAGCAGAGCAGCTACTATCATCAACCGAGTACAAGCAGATGGAAAACATTCGTATTGTGGGTGTGATGGGTATGGCTACCTTTACGGACAACAACACCCAGGTGTCGGCTGAGTTTGGCTCTCTGCGAACAATATTCGACAGGCTGAAAAAGGAATACTTTTCTGCCGAGGAATCGTTCTGCGAACTATCCATGGGTATGAGCGACGATTACCACTTGGCCATCGAGCAGGGTAGTACGCTGGTAAGGGTAGGTAGTGCCATATTTGGTAAACGAAACTATAATATCCCAGTCAACGACTAATAATATACAACACATATCTATACAGCAAAAGCGGCTTGGGTAATACCCTAGTCGCTTTTGCTGTATAATTTAAGGCTATTTCTAAAAATTGCTTTGCATGTGATTTGCAGAATTTTCTTAGAAAGATTTCCACTCTCTTTCGATTGAAGGTAGCGGGCTACACAATTGAAAAAGAAATAGAAATATTTCAAGAAAATTACGATTAAGCGAGAAAGAGTAATGTTTACATTAACTATTTCGAGCGTTCACAACTTCGCAAAGCAAAAAAAAAGCAAAGCACGCAAAAGTTTCAAAAAAACATCCTTCTATTACCCCGAAACGTGGATTTTTTAGAAGTTGCCTTAATAGTCAAAACTGCTTTCGCC
>JAFWBF010000029.1 GCA_017507285.1 Bacteroidales bacterium
GCAGTCAGATTTATTAAACGATATTTTGGTGGTTATAGCAAAGGTGTTCACCTCTTCCCATTCCGAACAGAGAAGTTAAGCCCTTTATCGCCGATGATACTGCACTAGTTTGTGGAAAAGTAGGTAGCCGCCAATCTTTTATTAAGGGAATCCAATTTGGATTCCCTTTTTTATTTATATTTTGTGTGATGAATATAGAACATTTTTACATAGAAAATGGACAAGGTAGTCCTATTATTATGCTACATGGCAACACTGGTAAAGCTCGTTATTTCAAGCACCAGATAGATGTGTTTGCTCAAAAATATCATGTATATGCAATTGATACTCGTGGGCATGGCAAAACTACACGTGGTGAAAAGCCTTTCACAATAAGACAGTTTGCTGATGATTTGCTTATGTTTATGGATAAACATGCTATAGAGAAAGCTACTCTTTTGGGTTTTTCGGATGGAGGAAATATTGCTATGAGATTTGCAATAGCATATCCTGAAAGGGTGGATAAGTTGATACTTAATGGTGCTAATCTTAATGCAAGAGGTGTTAAGAACAGTACACAGATTCCGATAGAACTCAAATATTATTTTTATAAGTTGCTTGGTATAAAGAAGCACGATGTGGAAATGTTAGGTTTAATGGTAAATGATCCCAACATTACGATAGAAGAGTTAAGAACCATACAAGCAAAAACTTTGGTTGTTGTGGGTACAAACGATGTAATAAAAGAGAAACATTCAAAGTTGATAGCTTCTACTCTGTGCAATTCTGAATTTGCTGTTGTAGAAGGCGACCATTTTATAGCTCTACGAAATTCGGAAGCATTTAATGAAAAGGTATTGGACTTTTTGAGTAGATGATGATTGTGTGTAGTAAAACTAATGCTTTATATTTAAAATCCCATGCTTGGCAATGCCCTAGTATGGGATTTATTGTTATTATTGTAGTAGATTGATATCGGTTTTTAGGAGTGTACTATATGTTAAAAATACTATTTTTCTTGTATGTGTATATATTTTTTTGTATGTTTGCAAAGTATATAACAAATAATATTCACAATTAAAAAATTCATTATGAACAGATTATTTAGAAATTCAACAATTTTGTGCTCCTTATTATTAGGAACTTTTGTATGTTTTGCGTTGCTATCGTGTGAAGATGAACCTACAGGAAATCTGCCAAATGATGGGCAGCCTATTGATAGCAGTTTGGTACTAATAGAACCATTAGCTGCTTTAGACGAAATAGAGGCCGGTGATGATCCTCTTCTGAATGGTTTGGAAGATATCTTGTTGAGCAACGGAATGCTGATTATAAAAGATCAAGAAATATTGGAAGATATGTTGCCCGACATGGCTGATAGTATTGATATTGAAGGTAAAATGATTATATTGGCGGGAGTAGGATTGTCTTCGGGTAGTGCATCACGGGTGTTGAATCTATATCGCAATACCGATGATGATGCTTACATTTGTAGAGTTAATATAGTTTATCCTCCCTGCGGAACTTGTGATGCTCCTTTTGTGATATTATCTAATGTCTATCCGTTGATAAACGAGCCTATAACTTATGAAGTAGTAGTAGAATCGATGTAGAGTTGAGCAAAATCAACTTTATTTTATGAATAATAATTTGCAATTATGTTTAATGGGAATGTTCGTTGATATTGCATCAATCTTTGCTGGTAAGAGAATGATTTTCCCTTTAAATGTGTGCATTGGTTGCCGATATTTGGTTTTATACCTCCATTTTAGAGCAGCGAATATTCGTAAGCGCTACAACGAATATTTCTACGCAACAAAACGAATATTCATAGACCTACTGAATGTATATATCTAAGTGGGTGCAACGAATATTTGTTTGAAGAGAAACGAATATTCGTTATTTTGCAGTAGCTGTCTTTTTCAGTTGTAATAGCAGTGATGAAAGAGCAAAAAATAAGGGGCTGATTCGTGCGAATCAGTCCCTTTGATTTTAACGTTTGAGGCATTGCCTCGTGGTGTTAAAAAAGATCTGCCATTATCCGACAAGATCGTCACCGCCATTGTTGCCCGAAGAGCCATCCGAATCCAGATTGTTATTCTCGTTTCCCTCGCCCTCAGTATCGTTGGCCGATTGTGGACTCTTCAGTTTCTCGTAGATTTTTTTATCCTTATCTACAGTTTGTATACCCCCTCCAGAGTTACATCTGCATTCCTAACTTTTTCTATCAATTCCTTGTTTGGATGAAAACGAATGTAGATGTCCTTAAGTTGTGATAGTCCGGCATCCTTGCTGGAGTCGACTGCCGTGGAGTCGAGGGTAAGATAGAAGTTGCCCAAATCGCCTAACTTTACGTTGTAACCAAGCATAAGGTAGTGAACAATGGTTTGACACAGACTCTCGACCGTAGCTTTTACATATACGGAAGGAATCATGGTATGAGTGTGGCAAAATCGATAATTTCTTTGTCGCTAACCGATTGCGAGTTTGCCAACTGGAGGACGAATTTGTCCTCAATATTTTTTGTACCTATCTTTACGACAGGTCTTTCCATGGATTTTACGATAATCATATTACTACTTTTTTAAATTATGTATGCAAAGGTACAAACTATTTTTCATCTGTGCAAGGCAATAAATAAAATCATTACACTTTGTAAATAATTTTACTTACGAATATAAACATTTTCTATTTAATCAGTGGGCTATTTGTCCGTTTTTGGACTATATTACAAGGGATAGTTGTTGTATAAATTGTTGTGTATATATTTAATTTACAATATTTTGATTTATGTAAATAACAAACAAAGAGATAACAGTTGGCATAAGTCAGTTTTTTTTTGTATCTTTGCAATCTTTTATTGCATAGAATCAAGATTATAAGGAATACGATGAAGAACATAAGAAACTTTTGCATTATAGCACATATCGACCATGGAAAAAGTACATTAGCCGACAGATTATTGGAGTATACCAAAACCATTTCGCAACGCGATATGGAGAATCAGGTGTTGGATAATATGGATTTGGAGAAAGAGAGAGGAATCACTATCAAGAGTCATGCTATACAGATGGAGTATATGCAAGATGGAGAAAAGTATATTCTAAATCTGATAGATACTCCGGGTCACGTGGATTTTTCCTACGAAGTGTCTCGTTCCATAGCAGCCTGCGAAGGTGCATTGCTTATAGTGGATGCTACCCAAGGTATACAGGCTCAAACTATATCGAACCTATATTTGGCACTTGATAATGATTTGGAAATAATACCGGTACTTAATAAGATGGACCTCAACAATGCCATGCCCGAAGAAGTATCGGACCAAATATGTGACCTAATAGGTTGTAGCCACGAGGATATATTGCCGGCAAGTGGCAAAACAGGTATGGGTGTTGATGCTATATTGAAAGCAATCGTAGACCGTATTCCTGCTCCAAAAGGAGACCCCAACGAACCATTGCAAGCTTTGATTTTCGATTCGGTGTTTAACCCTTTCCGCGGTATTGTATCGTATTTCCGAATAATGAATGGTACATTGAAAAACAATGATTTTGTGAAGTTTGTAAATACAGGTAAGGAATATCATGCCGATGAAGTGGGTGTGCTGAAGTTGAAGATGGAACCTCGCAAGGAGCTATCGGCAGGAAATGTGGGATACATTATTTCGGGTATCAAAACTTCGAAGGAAGTACAAGTGGGTGACACCATTACACATGTAGACAAGCCTTGTCACGAAGCCATAGCTGGTTTCGAAGCTGTGAAACCTATGGTGTTTGCAGGTATATACCCTGTGGATAGCGATGATTATGAAGAATTGCGTGCTTCTATCGAAAAACTACAGTTGAATGATGCTTCGCTAACATTCGAACCCGAATCGTCGTTGGCTTTAGGTTTTGGTTTCAGATGTGGTTTTTTGGGACTGTTGCACATGGAAATCATACAAGAACGGTTGGAACGTGAGTTTAACATGGATGTTATCACCACAGTGCCAAACGTACAGTATAAAGTTCATCTTACCAATGGTGAAGTGCTTGATGTGTATAACCCCTCAGGACTGCCCGAACCCAACTATATAGATTTTGTGGAAGAGCCTTACATAACGGCTCAAATAATTACCAAGGCCGACTATATAGGCTCTATAATGAAACTATGTATAGACAAGCGTGGTATACTGAAAAATCAAGTGTATCTAACTACCGACCGTATAGAGATAACCTTCGAACTTCCGTTGGGCGAAGTGGTATTCGACTTCTACGACAAATTGAAGAGTATATCCAAAGGCTATGCTTCGTTCGACTATTTCCAATCGGGATACAAACCATCGAAGTTGGTTAAGTTGGAGATATTGCTTAACGGTGATCCTGTAGATGCTCTTTCGGCACTAACGTTTGTGGACAATGCCTATCCTCTTGGACGTCGTATGTGTGAGAAACTGAAAGAACTTATACCTCGTCAACAGTTTGACATTGCCATACAAGCAGCTATAGGCAGCAAGATTATAGCTCGCGAAACAGTGAAGGCGGTACGTAAGGACGTAACGGCCAAGTGTTATGGTGGTGATATTTCGCGTAAGCGTAAGCTACTTGAAAAGCAAAAAGAAGGTAAGAAACGTATGCGTCAGGTAGGTAATGTGGAAGTACCGCAAAGTGCATTCTTGGCAGTATTGAAATTAGATTAATAACAAAAGAAAACAATAACAATAATGAAACACAGAATTATATCATTTCTTTTTTTTGCATCGCTTGTGTTTGTAGCCAACGCACAAGATAAGATGCTTACTTCCGACCAACTTATGGACGGCAAACTATATCCGGCACGTATGCGTGGATTGCAATTTATAGGCAAAACCAACAACTATTCGTTTGTAAAGAACGATACATTGTACAGTGCCAACAGAAAATCGGAAAAACCATTGCTTACATTGGAGCAACTAAACAAAGCTATGCTGGTAGTAGGTGGCAAGATGCTTTCGTATTTTCCTAACATATCATTCATCAGCGACCGCGAGTTTATGTTCTACTCCAAA
>JAFWBF010000207.1 GCA_017507285.1 Bacteroidales bacterium
TACACCACATCCCTTGTGGCATAACCCTCAGAAATATTTGATTTGAGATATTATCTATTGCTTTTGCTTGTATGTAGGTTCGTTCTTTTTATATACCGAAGGCAGGTTGTTATCTTCTATGACATCAAGTTTTTCGTTTTCTTTCAGCTTGCAGTGTACATTTGGCTTTAACACCCACCTACCGCGGTCGAACATAAACCCGCTCTCCACTCCTGTGGGTACATAGTAGTGATACATCCCTTCCATACCCGGCACTCGTGGTCCTACTTGGTCAAACACAATCATCTTTTCCTTCTTCTCCCGATCTATCTCTTTATGCACCATTCGACCTTCTTCTTTTACCTTTATACGCTCCATTGTTACCACATACTGCTCTTCATAGCTAAGGTTGATGTTTATATCTTTGGCATATTTCAGTATTATTCTTCGTAAATTTCGGTTACTATTCTTACCTTGGCGAAACATCATTTGTCCAAAAGACGGTTTGGTACTATTTCTTTTAAAGTAAACAGGCTCTATAACACGATGCTGAGTGGTCATATCACCACCATTCCAACCAAGCAATGTGTAATAATACCTACCATCATATTTGGTTGTAATTAGATCGGTATATATACATCCGAACCAATTTTGGTCGGTAAGGGCAACTTCTCCTGGATTGAAAATATCGGCAGTTTTGTCTTGCAACCGACATACTTCATACACATCGGCATTCTCGTTAAGTACTTGCATGTATCCAAAACATTCAAACTCGTTATTATCGTTCACCACGGCCCATGTTATCACTCGGAACTTATCATCATCGCTAGTAAGCACACTTACACCCTTACGCAATTTCCATTTCCATTTATAACTATCGCGTTGTAGCAAAGCCTCCTCCATTATCACCATCACTTCTTCGTTGGCATTATAGCGTTCGTTTTCCTTATTTTCGGTGCTAAACACTTGCTCAAAAAGGCTGTTAAGATCCTTCTCGTAGCCTCTCATAAGCTCTTTATTTTGGGCATCAAGTTCAAGTGGCAACGCCAATCCTATTATTGCAAATATAATAGCTACAAAATATTTCATGTTTATATTCATCTTTATTTATTGTGCAGAAAACAGATACTAAATACGTAGCTCCACCGTTTTTATTGTGTTTTTACTACAAAAAAAGATGATAATGAATATAGAACGACGCATAACAGCATTTGCCGAACTAGGCATACAACTTATCGAAAACAAGAACATTGCACATGCTATAGACGAGGCTACCCGCATAAACCCATGGTTTACGCGTACAAACGTAGAATATTCCATATCGGCTATAGCCTCAACACTAAACCTCAACAACCTTACCGAATGGGTAAAGAAATATGAATTTGCAGAGAACCAAAATCCAAAAACAATTGCCGTAATAATGGCAGGAAACATACCATTAGTGGGCTTTCACGACTTTTTGTGCGTACTTATGAGTGGCAATAGGGCAATGTGCAAACTATCATCCAACGACAACGTACTACTACCGGCTGTAGCTAAAGTACTGATTGGAATAGAGCCGAATTTTGGCGACATGATAGTATTCTGCGACAACAAAATAAAAGATTTCGATGCAGTAATAGCCACCGGTAGCAACAATACAAGCCGATACTTTGAATACTACTTTGGTAAATATCCCCACATCATACGCCACAACCGCAACAGTATAGCAATAGTACATGGCAACGAAAGTAGAACAGAATTGGAATACCTTTGTGATGATATTTTCTTACATTTTGGATTAGGTTGTCGCAGTGTAAACAAGATTTATGTACCTATGGGTTATGATTTTGCTCCACTTATAACAGCCGCACAAAAGTATTCCCACCTTTTCGAGCATCACATCTACCACAGCAATTTCGACTATCATAAAGCTCTACTCCTACTAAACAACGTTAACTTTATCGACGGAGGATTCTTTGCCATAAAGGAA
>JAFWBF010000030.1 GCA_017507285.1 Bacteroidales bacterium
AAGATAGGACTACTATGTGGCCACCACAACGAAGCCCTGCACCTCAACGACTCGTTACGCCGAAAAGTGCAAGAGGTAACAAGCCATATAGACACATCAGCAAGTAACAAGCCCACAGTGTATTATGTGGTAGGCTATGGCAAATGCGGCAACTTCACAGCAGGCGGCAACACCTTTATCAACGATATATTCAAGCTATGCGGTCTTCTCAACATTGCCGAAGACATAACAGGCTGGAACTACAGCGTAGAAGCGCTGCTCGAAGCCGACCCCGACTATATTATTATCCGAAAGGAAGATATGGCAAACTTTATCAATACCAAGCCATACACTTACCTATCGGCTGTAAAACAAGGAAGGGTTATACCTATAGAGAGTGCTTACATAGATTTGCAAGTGCCTCGCAACGTTGATGGACTGGTATACATATATAATAGTATAGCCAATAACTAAAAGCAATAAATACCACCAACTTCCCAACACCTTACGATTACAAAGTATAAATAAAATATCATTCTTTTTCGAATGTTATCACAAGAGGAAAAGGTAATAACAACAGATATAAAGGAGGTGCAACACTGAGTCGCACCTCCTTATCGATTGCATTCATTACATAAAGATGCATAGCTGTAACACATTCCGTTTTTGCCCCTTCGCCGCGAACGCAGGGATTGAACTCGCACGACGCATAGGCTGCCAAAACCACTATCGCAACAATAAATTTTGCAATAAATCGCATTTTCATGTTAACAATAGTTCTATTTTACTTTATAAATGATTATGTTTTAATAATATACAATTTATATTTACTTCAATATATCACCCGCAGAGCTACGTATTTATTTTTGCAATGCAAAACATTCGGCCGAAAAAAACTTTGGCGTAGCGTTAGTTTGCCAACGCCCATACATATATTTGCCAACGCCCATACATTATATATACATCCTCCCGCCGTAGGAATGGAGGTAGCCGAGGCGTTAGGTTGCACCTTGCCCAGGCGTAGGGTTGCACCTTGCCCTTGCGTTAGGTTGATAGTCCCCTTTCGCCGAAAGGAATATTTGCTTTCGCCGAAAGGAATACCTGCTTTCGCCGAAAGGAACACTTGCTTTCGGCGAAAGGGGTATTTGCTTTCGGCGAAAGCAGAGCATCAACCTAACGCAAGGACCACCATCAACCTAACGCAAGGGCTACCATCAACCTAACGCAAGAGTAACCTAACGCAAGGGTAACCTAACGTGAGGACAAAAGAAAACCTATGCAAAGGCAAACGCAAGCTAATGCAAGGATGAAAGAAAATCTATGCGAGAGCAAAGAAAAACCTATGCGAGGGGAAAATCAGGTCAATGCAAGGATAAAATTGAAGCTATGCAAAAGCTAAGAAAAATAGGGCGTTAGGCTTGAAATTATCAACGTTTTTTCAATACAAGAATATAGGCGGCTGTCTGTTTTTATATTGGACGAATGTATTATATTGAGCGAATGCGATTTGCCCATCGTATTCGCCCTCCGAATTGGCAATTAGTACATGCACCACAGTCTTAAGGCAATTTCTAAAAATTGCTTTGTAGGTGATTTGCGGAATTTTCTTAGGAAGATTTCTACTTTCTTTTGATTGAGTGTAGCGGGCTACACGATTGAAAAAGAAATAGAAAGATTTCAAGAAAAAACGCAAAGCACGCAAAAGTTCTTTTATTTTTTAATAGTGTTCATAGAACGTGGAATTTTTAGAAGTTGCCTTAATCTTACAAAATAGGAATGACCTATAGGGGATAAAGTTCTTCATCTCGAGGAAGACAAAACTCGCCCGTGAGGAATTTTCATCTACATCACGATGAAAATAAATCTCCCTCGTGATGAAATTTCATCTACATCACGAGGGAGATTTCCAGGCTTGGGTTGGAACTTTCTATAACGGCTCCAAGCTATGAAGGAAACACATCCCGGCTAGAAAGGATAATCTATACCAAAGTTGGTAACAATCTGATTCCATTGCCAATGAGAGAAACGCCAACGCTGTCCTTTGGCATACTGCGGGTCGTAGAACGGGATGGCAAAGTCCAAACGCAAGGTGATGATGGAGATATTCATTCTCAAGCCCAAACCTCCGCCTATGGCCAGCTCGGGAATAAAGGTCTTGAAGGTAAAGTTTCCGTCTGGAAATTCGTCGGACGGACGTAAGAGCCAAATATTTCCCATGTCGACAAACACAGCGCCTTCAAATATTCCGAAAAGGTGAAAGCGGTCTTCGAAATTTATCACCAGCGACATATCTCCTACTCTTTCAAACACATTGGCCTTTTCGTTGAAATAAGCTCCTGGTCCGAGGGTACGTATATTCCACGCCCTAAGCGTTGTTGGGCCACCGCCATAGAAACTTTTTTCGTAAGGCAATGACATGGAGTTGCCATATGGCACCCCTATGCCGAACATCAAACGTGCAACGAAGGTATTGGTATTTGAGAGATAAAAATAATGTTTCAAATCCATTTCGGTACGCAAATACTGCGAATAAGGCACTCCCAATAAGCGATATATTCCGGCCGAATCTGTGGGCATATCCAAGCTGCGGTCTATCAGATAGAGCAGATTGCCGGCAGCTTCCAGCTTCATGGCAAAGTATGTAAAATCGGTTTTGGTATTGAAATGCTGGGTGTTGTAGACAAATGTGTAATGGGTGTTCATTATAAGGTGGTCGGAGTATTGATATTTCAATCTCAAATCAGAGAGTTGTTCTATCTGTTTCTTAAAATCGTCACTTTGATTGAGGAAGCGGACGTAGGTAAACTCCAATGGAACGTATTGATGTTGGCGGTAGAGAGTGTTTCGCCAGTTGTATCCAAACGAAGTATTGGCCAATGCCCGTTCGAAATAGGTACGAAACTGATAGTTGAAACCCAATGAAAATACTGTACGAGGGCGGAAACGCTTAGAGAACCACGATGCCGGCATTGGAACGATAAATTTTGGGATATCCAACGACATATCTATACCTGTTTCGAATGCCGAAAATATATCGTAGAAGTCATCGGCTTTGGTTTTCAATGCCGATTTTGCCAACTCAAACAACAATGTTGTTTTTATATTAAAGAGTTCGGCACCTCCAAATAGGTTTTTGTTTTGGTATCCCATTGTCCATTGCAGTCCGAAATTGCCTATATTGTTTGTCTCGTCCGTATCGGTCCATAAAGGCGATGTATTGCTTATCTCGAACGATGTGGAAACAGAATTTCGCATAGCGTTCATCAGGCGTATGCGGGCATTGAGAAACTGAGCGGTATCCGATTTCCTATCAGACCGAAAGAATTCCACATCAGTAAACTTAAAGTTACGAAGGCTTATCAACGAGTTGTAGGTCAGCTCCACATTTAGCAATCTATACAATCGGTTTGGTTCCAAAAATATAGCTCGGCTTATCACCGATTCGCCCAGCTGCATCTTTTTGTTGGTAAGGAAATGATAGAGCGTTTTGTTGCCCCTATTGCTGTACAAATATTTAATTGTATCCATCTTATATGTATCCACAGGGAGCAAGGTCTTAAGATCGGGATAGATATAAATATTGTCGATATAATATTTCTGCAAAGGTTCTTCCACCATCTGATTGGAATCATTATACACCTTTGGATCAGATATTTTCATTTTCACATTCATGGTGTAGTCCGCTTCGTTGGTATCCAACACAAAACTTATTATATCCTTATTTGCAGCATAATATCCAAAGTTCTGTAATAACTTTACCACCCTGTCGCGTTCGGCTGAAAACAAATTCTGATCATAATAATCGCCCTTTTTCACGAGGCTGCGACGGCTTCTTTGATTGATTAATTGTCTCACATCGTCGTTATCTACTTCCAACGATACCGAATCAATTACATACCTGGGCGAAGGATATATCTGATATATTACGTTTATTCTGTTGTCCTTTATAGTATCGGTTTTGTATTCCACTTCCGATTTAAAACAACCCTTTGTTTCCAACAGCAATTTTAATTGCAAGGCAGTAGCATCAACACTTGCTCTATCAAAAATAACGGGAGCCGAACCTTGCTTACGAATAATATTGTTTAGCCAATTGTCCTTATCGGGATTGGACAAGCAGTAAAACCTCATACCCAAACGCATGCCTAGCAGGCGATTGTTTGGCGACTGTTGGGCATATTCCGGTGCCGATGACAATGCCGATGATACAATTTTATATTCTTCTTCCGAAAGAGAGTCTTGCTCTATAACATAGATGTTTTTATTTAGCAGGAACTCGTTCTTTGGAATATATTTATCCACGCTACATGATGCCAACAGCAAAAGCGAGAACAAACATATATATAATCTGCGTATCATTGATTTATATTGCAATGCCATGGTTATAACTTCGTCAACATATTCATTATCTTGTCGGATGTACCCTTATTATCAGCCACATATTGCTTGCATACGTTTGCTGCTTTCAAGTACGCCTCACAATCTCTAAACCAGTTAGAGAGTGCTTTTTTCAAGCTTTGCTCGTCAGAAATAGAAATTCCGCCTTTGAATTTTATTATATCTTTTGCCTCTTGAAATTTCATATAATTTGGTCCAAAACAAACAGGCTTGGCAAATGCCAATGCTTCCAATATATTATGTATTCCCTTTCCAAAACCTCCTCCAATATATGCCACGTATGCATACTGATACAAACTCGAAAGCATTCCTATGTTGTCAATTATAAGCACATCGTGTTTTTTCAAGTCAGACATTGCAGAAAGTTCCGAGTATTTAACACATCTTGTTCCAAAAAGTTTCTGTATCGACTCTATGTGCGACGAATGAATTTCGTGTGGAGCCACAATCATTTTAATATCTTTATTGTCGGGGTGGTCAATAAAAGTCTTTAGCAGTTGCTCGTCAGGTTCCCATGTACTTCCTGCCAGCAACACTTTGCTGCCGTCCACAAAGCGTTCCACATCAGGAAATTGTTTTACGGCTGCCGCAATTCTATTTACTTGGTCGAAACGTGTATCGCCTGCAATAGAACACGAGTCTATACCACATGATTTCAAAAGGTATTCCGACTCTTTGTTTTGAACAAAAAGATGGGTAAAGGCTTTCAACTGATTAGAAAACCATTTACCATACCACTTAAAGAAGTATTGATTAGGCCGGAATATAGAGGAGAATAATATGGTGGGTATATTATTGGTTTTTAATACATGCAGGTAATTAAACCAAAAATCATATTTGACAAAAAATGCTTTTTTCGGATTCACGATTTTTACAAATCTTTTTGCGTTGGCAATAGTATCCAGCGGAAGATAGAATACATAATCGGCTTTCGAATAATTTTTTCGTATTTCGTAGCCCGATGGCGAAAAGAATGTTACAAATATCTTGTATTCGGGATACTGCTCTTTGAATGAATCTATCACGGGCCTACATTGCTCAAACTCTCCCAACGACGAAGAATGAAACCATGCCAATGGTGCATGATTGTTGACCAAGGCAGCCTCTATTTGTTCAAATATATTATTGCGTCCCTTCAGCCACAATTTGGCCTTTTCGTTAAAGAAACTTGCCAACCTAATACCTAAGCCATAGCATAATATCCCAAAAGTATAAAAATATCTCATAATCCAATGCTTACCAATACTACAATATCTCCAACTCTATTATTTGCTAGTAATAATAATATTCCTGAGTGCTTTTACCTTCGAGGGGTATCATCCAACCAAATTTTATACCATACAAATGGCTGAAATATTTATTATTATCTTTTCCTCGTATTCCCATATAATCGTCAATTACATATTGGCGGGTCGACTTCAACCACATTTGTGTAAATTCAAAACTTATATGAAAATTCAAATAGGTTTTCTTTCTGTTCATATACCAAAATCCCACACGTTCGGAAATAATGGCACCTCGTTGTTGGTGGTCATATAGCTTTACATAATCATCCGAAAGTTGTGGAGCTTCTTCCATCCAAGGTGTATATATAATCTGATTTTGAGCTATACCGGCACCAAACATAAAGAATATTCCCGAGTTTGGATTGTTTTTTATCACAGGTATAATCTTTCCTACCTGTAGCATTCCTATCAGACCTCTATTATATGCTTCTACACCGGCATCGGTTCCACCTGTGCCTATTATGGTTCCGGCTTCGGTATATAACGACTGTAAGCGTTCGCGACGATTTTTTAAATTATCGTTTCCAAAAAAGAAACTTCCCTCTATACCATACAAAAAATTAGTTTTGGTTTTATATAGAGCCGAAACTCCGAAATCCAACATCGGCGAAGTAAACATATCATTCATTGCCCCTTGTGCCAACCACGGAGCAAAATTAAAACTAACTATCGGACAGCCAAGTGTATCTGTATATTCGGTAGATGTTTGGGCTTTTGACGAAAATAAAAAGCACATCGCAACAATCAATCCAATTCCTACCTTTTTCATTTCTAATTCTTTTATTTTTTATCCCTTAATTAAACATATATGTATATATTCATCGGCCATATCGGGCCTAGCAGTGTATTCCTGTTACTAAACGCTATAATGATGAATTTATTTTACCCATTTCATTATTTGAACAATTTTGTCGTATATATCTGTGTTCTGCATTATACCTGCAAAGTTTTCGGCACCCGGCCCGTATGCAAATATCGGCACCATAACCCCTGTATGGTTGGTGGTGGTAAATATAGCTTCCGACAGTCCGCTATTGATATTACCATTGGGCAATGTAAGGCCGCCGGTCTCGTGGTCGGCAGTAACAATAACCAATGTTTCGCCATCCTTGATAGCAAAATCCAGCACCATCCCTATTACCTTGTCAAACTCTACGACTTCGGCTGTAAGCTTTGAGATAGAGGTATCGTGTCCACCATAGTCTATTTGCGAACCTTCTACCATAAGCACAAAGCCTTCGTCCGTATTATTTAAATGTTCAATAGCTTTTGCCACTCCCCTTCCAAGTATATCGCCACGTTCGGGATACTTGGCCGGATAACCATCGGTAAGCAATGCACCTATCCGTGGGGCCTTGGATTTTTCCATATCCTCAATGGTGTATACAATGTCAAAACCACGTTTTATCAATGTATCTATTGGTGAAAGACCATCTTTTCGATTGGTCTTGTTGAAATATTGAGCGCCACCACCCGAAAAGAAATCAATGTCCGACAACGAAAGCTGATAAGTAATGCTGTCAAAATGATTTCGATTTGACACATGGGCATAGGTTGCCGAAGGTGTTGCACAGTTTACTATTGTCGAAACCACAAAACCGGTTTTCATGCCATATTCTTGAGCCTTCTCCAATAGGGTTGTCAACGGTTTGCCATCGGGCGACATAGCTATTGCTTTATTATTCACTTTATGGCCGGTAAACAAAGCTGTACCACCGGCACCCGAATCGGTCGTATAATCGGAATAGGAATATGTTTTGGAAAAACCTACATGCTTAAACCTCTCGAAATTGGACTGTCCCTTCATGGCCACTATTGATGTATATACTTGTGCCACTCCCATACCATCGCCAACCATAAAAATAATGTTTTTGGGTTGTGATGTTTGTGCAACCACCATTGTTGCACTCATAAACAATAAAACCAACAATCGTTTTAGTTTTCTCATCAGCTATAACAAAAAAAGAAAATAGAGGCAACCTAAGCTACCTCTACAATACATAGTAAATATATTATTAATTAAAATTTCATGCCCAACGTCAACACAAATACATTCTTGTAATTTGTAAGCGTAACCATGTCTGTTGGATTGGCAGTAAATGCCATATCATCTTTCTGCTCGGTATGGGCGTAGGCCAAATCTACAAACCATGTTCTGGTCTGATAGCCTATACCACATGCCAAAGCCATTGATGATGCATCTTTGTTAAACTCTTCTTTATAAGGGTCTGTCGAATACAAGACACCTGCACGCAACGACAACTTCATTATATTCAATGTTCCTCCAACTCGGAAAGTGTGAGCGGCACGATACATATCTTTTATATCATTGTTTACTTGCTTTATATATTCGGCATCGTCGCCCGAAAAGTGCATAGTGCGATAATTTGTGTATTCATAATCAAAGCTCAAACTTCCGGCTACCTTCGACGACATATCGCCCATTGTAACTGCCATATTTGCCAAAAGTTTAAGCGGCGTTCTGAAATTGTAATAATATAGTCCATAGCTTGTAGCCTCTGCCGAGCGATATTTTCCTCGATTGGCATCAATCAGAATCTCGCTCTCGACCGTTGTACAGTACGACTCGTCTATCTGATAATATGTAGGAGTATGGAAAGCAAATCCCAATCGCAAATTCTCTATAGGGCGATATATGGCACCTAATTTCAAATTCACACCGGTACCGCTTATGTTTTTACTTTCCATAAAGCCAAATTCGCTCAGTCCAATAGCTGTATCCATAGTTGTAGGAACTTCTTGGTAATAGGATGTACTACGATAACCCAAAAATGGAACGCCCACAGTTGCACCCAAATAAAGCATATCACCATAGTTGCCCGAAAGGCTCAGAGTCATCTCGCTAACGCCTCCCGACTCTACTACATACTGGCTTTGACGCAAACTTTGCACATTTCCCCTAAATATATCGGTATATTGCCCGGTAGTAGAATCGAAGAAAATCAAACCACAATTTTTTGCCAACAAACTTGTGAAAGGATCATAGCTACCATAGTAATTGGCATCATCTGTCCAGGTGGTAAGCAGCGATGTATTGGTGGGGTTGCCCTCTACATAAGTACGATTGTTGAAACTTCTCAACTTGTTTACACCCATACCAAACTGCATAGCCTTCCAGCCTGTAGAGTTGCCTGTTCGATAGGCCAACAGGTAATGAGCATTATTGAAGGCAAATACGGTTCTCGAATCATCTTCGGGATTACCCATATAGTTCGAATTGGTTTTGGCCCAGTCTATTGATGGCGTTATTGCTATTTGCGAGGAATAGAACATTCCCAAACCTGCAGGGTTATAACTTGCAGCTGTAAAATCGGCACCCAAAGCACCTATGGCTCCTGCTCTACCAACATAGGCTGCAGTACCCAACAAATCTGTTTGACTATATTTTAGTGCCTCTGTTGCATATTGTGCATGTAGTCCGCTAAAACTCAAAACAACTACGATGCTTAATAAAATTTTTCTCATAATAATTCAGTTTTGTAATTTATCAACGTATAAACTATTATATAGAAATTTTGTTCGACATAAAATATCTTTTTCTATCTTCTACTACTGCGTGAAGAACCCGACGATGAGCTTCTGCTGCTCGAACTGCTACTACGCGATGAAGAACCATAGCTGCTACGCGACGACGAACCTGACGAGCGTACACTTGATGAACGCGAATTGGTCGACGACGAGCGATTGAAGTTACTGCTATTGTTGCTGTTGCTACCACGACGTTGGATTGTGCCGGTTGTGTTGCTGCTACGAGTATTGCTATTGGTTTTGCCGCTGTAGGACGAACGATTGTTGCTATTACTATTCGAACTACCCGACACACGAGCCGAACTCGTAGATGTTCTACTTGTAGGACGAGTATACTGTTCTGTACGGGTATTTTCCACACTTGAAGGTTTGGAGTATCTATCCGAACCGGACACTTGGCGTGTGGTTCCGGTGGCAGTAGTTCTATTGCCGGTTCCGGAGGTTACACGGCCGGTTGTGGTAGCAGTTCTATTGCCGGTTCCGGAGGTTACACGGCCGGTGGTAGCAGTTCTATCGTTATTATTTGTCGTTACTCTACCTGTAAAACCCGACGATGTTCTCTCTGTAGCAGACGAACGATAGGCATTTCTGTTTATATCCACCCCACCTCGACGGGTAGGAGTAGTCAAACCTGCGTTGTTGCCACGCGATGTATTTGTACGCGAAGCTATAGCCGATTCGTAACGTTGGCCAAACGAACGGTTGTCTCTGTTGTTATATCGTGCTGTGCTATTGCGATAGGCTATATTTTGGCTACGGCCAGCTACATAGCGAGTTGTTGCACCATTATAAGTTCGTGGTCCATAGTAGAAAGACCCTCTGTCGAAACTATTATAGTAGTGGTTGCAGTTCCAAGCAT
>JAFWBF010000208.1 GCA_017507285.1 Bacteroidales bacterium
GCTGTATATTGTAGGAAAATCAGGAGGTATTTATTATAGCAACGAAATAAGTTTTACAACCCCCGAAACGGAGTCTCCCACTGTAGCAACCTCTTGGGTAAAGGATGTTGGAACCAACCGAGCTACATGTGGAGGAAAAGTGGAATATGATGGAGGAGCTGCTATAACGGAGAAAGGGATATGTTGGAGCACATCTCCTAATCCTACTATAGAGGATAGCCATTTGGCATCTGATGGCGACAATGGTAACATTGAAGTAAATATTACTGGTTTGTCCAATTTTACAACATACTATGTAAGAGCCTACGCAAGTAATGGCACCCACATAGGCTACAGTGATGCGGTAAAGATTACCACCAATGGCTTTATTGCCGGACGAGAATTTGCCGATTTAGGTTTGCCAAGTGGTTTGAAGTGGGCTACTCGTAATGTGGGAGCAACCTCACCGGAAGAGTATGGCTACTACTATGCCTGGGGAGAAATTACTACAAAAGAAACGTATACAACAGACAACTGTATAACATACGGACAAGAAATTGGAGATATAAGTGGCAACCCAACATACGATGTTGCCAGAGCCAACACTAATTGGGGTGACACATGGCGTATGCCTACCCTAACTGAAATGCGAGAATTAATAGATAATTGCACTTGGACATGGACAACCCTAAACAATGTAAATGGCTATACAGTAACGGGAACTAATGGCAGCAGCATATTTCTTCCTGCTGCGGGCCGCTGCAACATGTCGTCGCGTAACTACGTTGGTATGTACGGCAGCTATTGGAGCTCCACGCCCTACGAGAGCAATACTAGCGGCGCCTACAGCTTCGACTTCCGCAGTGGGAACCGCAATTTGAATTGGATCTATCGCGACTACGGGTTTACAATTCGCCCGGTGTCAAACTAAAATAATACATGATTAATAAAGCATTGATATGATGAATAAACTTAAATATTTATTAGTGGCATTGCTTATGCTCCCCCTGGCAGGCATGGCACAAGAAATAAAAATTGAAGATTTTCAAAAGCTGGAACGTGATATGAGTGCACGCACCGCCAAGGTGAAAGATGTAAATGGTGATTTGTGTGCACTGCTGAAGATAGAAACCACCGAAAAAGGTTTTGAGTTTAGCGGTTGTAATATAGAAAAAACCGAACAGAAGACCGGCGAAATATGGTTATTTGCATCGCCGGGAGTTAAGTTTATAACCATAAAACACAAGGACTTTGGGGTGCTACGCAACTATCAGTTTCCGCAAAGCATTGAAAGCGGTGTGGTATATCAGATAAAGCTGAGCACCGAAGCCAAAGAGGTGAAGATAGACACTTCCACTATAAATAAAGCTGTAGAGAGCAAGATAGATGCCAAAATGGAGGAGTTGAACAAAAAACTTGCTTTGCTGGAAGAGATGCAAAAGCAATCTTCTTCGCAAAAGCCAAAGAGAATACGCCCCGTTTACAACAAAGAAACCTTTGCGATGCTTAATGCAGCCTATTCGGTGGCACCGCAAACATCGTTTGGATTAACCTATGGTATGCAAAAGACTTGGGGCTGGTATGTAAGCGTGGCTTCGGGATTGAAGTTTGATGCCTTAGGTGCAACGAAAGAAGATGCCGATGGAACCAACGATTATTTTTATGATGACAATAAAACAACATCTCGCCTCTCGATACATGGTGGTGCTATGTATCGAATAGCCAAACCGCTATACATAAAATTAGGCGTAGGCTATGGCGTTAGAAACTTGGCGTTTACTACACAAGACGGCGATTGCATAAAGATACCTTCAGCTTCGCATAGCGGATTGGAATGCTCGGCAGGGGTGCACCTCTCGTTTGGCAGAATGGCATTTTCGGTAGATGTGCTGAGCGTTGGTTTTAAATACTCCGAAGTAAAACTGGGGATAGGATATAATTTCAGAATAAAAGAACAGAAAGGAGAATAAAGATATGAAGAAGATAATATTTTTTTTGACAACAATAAGTTTGTTAGCATTCCATGGATGCCAAAAAGACCCCGGCACTATAGATAACAGGATAGAGATTACCGACAAAGTAATCCCTTCTGGTGGAAGTGCTGATATTTCCGGAACGATAAGTTGTCCTATCGAAAATATAAATGTGGAGTTGCTTGTTGATGATGCAGAAGATATGTCTGCTCCAACCAAATATAATGTTGATATCAATAGTGATAATTCATTCACTGCAAAAATAACC
>JAFWBF010000209.1 GCA_017507285.1 Bacteroidales bacterium
GCCTTTTTTGTATAATGAAAAAGGCTTTTTTAAACAAAGAAAAAGGCTTTTTTGCATAATTGAAAAGGGTATTTTTGATGACTTTTTTAGTACGATTGACATTATATCTTTGGTAGGTTTGATAGAATATCTTCAGTAGGTTTGATACTATGGTCTCCGAACTCGGTAAAAAGTGTTTAGGGTATCGGCAAAAGTTGTTTTGGGGCATGGGCAAAACATTCACAAGGCGAGCATTGCCTATGCCGCCACAGTGAATGTAAGGGAAAAGTAATAATATGATTGTTTGTGTTGGGTTGTGTTTCAGTGCAGTATGGGTTGAGGCTTGATTAGTTTTTCATACAAATCATCAGCCCGTCGCGTATTGGTAGAAGTATGTTTTCCACACGTGGGTCGGTTTGGATAAAGTCGTTCAGCTCCTTCAGCACCGCCGTTTCTTTGTCGCCCTTGGGTTGGGGATACACCACCTTGCCGCTCCAAAGTATGTTGTCGAGCACCACTATTCCACCTTTTCTAAGCAGGGGGATAGCCATATCGTAGTAGTTTTTGTAGTTAATCTTGTCGGCATCGATAAATATCAGGTCGAAAGTATGTTGGAGCGTAGGCATAATGTCCAAGGCATTGCCAATGTGTAGCTTAATCTTGTTGTCCAGTCCTGCATCGGCCACAGCCTTCAGTATTATGTCTTCCAGTTCTTCGTCCACCTCAATGGTATGTAGTTCGCCATTGGGTTTCAAACCCTTTGCCAGGCATATTGCGGAGTAGCCCACATAGGTGCCTATTTCCAACACCTTTTCGGGTTGTACCATTGCCGAAATCATTTCCAACAGCTTGCCCTGATATGCACCGCTTAGCATTCTAGGTCGGGCCATCTTTACATGGGTCCAGCGGTTTAGCTTGGCCATCATTGGCGTTTCGCCCGAGGTATGCTCTTCGGAATACCTGTCTATGTCGGGATGAACGAAGTCTGTTATCACCTTCTTTTCCATGGCCTACATGTTCATGTTTCGGAGGTGTTCCATCAGTTCGGCTTCGGTTTTTATAAGCACTTCACGTGCCTTGCTGCCTTCAAAGGGCCCTACTACACCTGCGGCTTCGAGCTGGTCTATGATGCGGCCGGCACGGTTGTAGCCAAGTTGCAGTTTGCGTTGCAGTAGCGATGTGCTGCCATGTTGCGAGGCCACCACCAGGCGGGCGGCTTCTTCAAAGAACTCGTCCTTCTGTTTGGGGTCAAACTCTTTGCTGGGTTCCGACTCTTCGTCGATATATTCGGGCAGTAGGAAACATTCGGGATAGCCGCGTTGGCTGCCAATGTAGTCGGCTACTTTTTCAATCTCTTCGGTGTCGATAAGTGCACATTGCAAACGCACAATTTCGCTACCCGACGATAGCAGCATGTCGCCACGGCCTATCAGCTGTTCGGCACCGCCGGTGTCCAAAATGGTACGCGAGTCTATCTTCGACGTTACTCGGAAGGCAATACGAGCCGGGAAGTTGGCCTTGATGGTACCCGTAATGATGTTTACCGATGGGCGTTGGGTGGCTATAATCAGGTGTATACCAACGGCACGTGCCAGCTGGGCAATACGGGCTATGGGGTGTTCAACCTCCTTGCCGGCTGTCATTATAAGGTCGGCAAACTCGTCTACCACCACCACTATGTATGGCAGATAGCGATGGCCGTTTTCCGGATTGAGGCGGCGGGCAATAAATTTGGGATTATATTCCTTGATGTTTCTAACCTGGGCTTTCTTCAACAAATCGTAGCGGGCATCCATCTCTATACATAGCGAGTTGAGGGTGCGCACTACCTTGCGGGTATCGGTAATGATGGCCTCTTCGCTGTCGGGCAGCTTGGCCAAGTAGTGGCGTTCTATCTTGTTGTATAATGAGAGTTCTACCTTCTTTGGGTCGACCATTATAAACTTCAGCTCGGCCGGATGTTTCTTGTATAGCAGTGAGGCTATTATGGCGTTGAGCCCAACCGATTTGCCTTGTCCTGTGGCACCGGCCATCAGCAGGTGGGGCATCTTGGCAAGGTCGGCAACGTATGGTTCGTTGGAAATGGTTTTGCCTATGGCTATGGGTAGCTCAAACTTGTTGTTCAAAAACTTGTCGGAGGTAAGCATTGTACGCATCGACACTATCTGCGGATTGGTGTTTGGTACCTCTATCCCTATGGTTCCCTTGCCGGGAATGGGCGCTATGATACGTATGCCTAATGCTGCAAGGCTTAGGGCTATATCGTCTTCGAGATTTTTTATTTTGGAAATTTTTATACCCGGAGCCGGAACTATTTCGTAGAGCGTTACGGTTGGTCCCGGCGAGGCTGTGATACGCACTATGTCGATAGAGTAGTTCTTGAGGGTTTCTACAATCTTGTTTTTGTTTGCCAATAGCTCGTCCTTAGTTACTTCGGTGTTCTTTTCTTCGTAGTTGATAAGCATATCCACAGTAGGTTGCTTATAGTCGTGAAGTTCCAATGTTGGGTCGTAAGGTTCGTCCAAACCGTAGTGGCGCATATCGTCGTCGGTAGGTTCGTTGGTAGTGTCTCCCAACGGCTTTTCGTCTATCGGGACCAATGGCTTTTCATCTATCGGAGTGGCCTCTACCACAGGTGCGGTATTGTTTATCTCAAATTCAACATCGTTGGAATTGGTTTCTTTTTTGTAGTTGTCTTCTATAACGAAGTTTTCGTTGTCCTCGCTCTCCTCGTTGTCCTCGTTGTCGGCGCTCTCTTTGAGGTTGGTTGTGGGTTCGGCAGGTGCTTTAGTAGGAGTGGCGTTTTGCTCGTCAAGGTCGTCGGCCATGCCTACTGTGGGGTCGGGTTGTTTCTCTGTTGAAGGTTTGTCGCTGAATATCTTTGATGCACCATCTTTTATCTTGTCTTCGATGCTTTTTATTCGCGAAGCTTTAAACTGCAAGTCGTGGACAAATACCAAGTAAAGAATCATGCTAAACACCAATAGCAAACCGGTGCCTATCTTGCCGATAAAGCCATTTATAGCCTGGGTAATGTATATACCAAAAGAACCGGCATAGACTTGCAGACCTACACTGTCAACAAATGAATTGATGTACCCCAACATTACCGAGCCCCATATCATCCAAAACAAGGTTATCCAAAATGTTTTCCAAAAGGGTAGTAGCTTGAACGACAATAGTCGGCAGCCATAAGCAATGAATAGCACTGTAAAGCCAAATGATGTTATTCCAAACATATTTCGAACAAAGAAATTGCCCAATTTGGCGCCTACAGTACCACCTACATTACTTGCAACTACGTCGTCGCCTTCAAAATTGTTGAATACTGCTGTTTCGTCTTGTTTCCAATGTAGTAGATATGAAATCATAACCACAAACAAGAATAGAGAAAATAATATGTAGAATACGCCGCGTATTTTTCTGAAGCGTTCGCTTTTCAAAAACTCGAATATTATTCTTATTTTGGTCTTATTATCACCGATGCCTGAAGATATTTTAGGCTTCTTTTTTGTTGATTTACTCATTATTTGCTAATATTTTAGATACTACAATTCGGCTACAAAGTTACAAATTACCCCCAATTTAATGCTTGATGGGGGTAATAGGTTTTTAACCTCTTTATGTTGATAAATAGAAAAGCTATCAATATCCATATTTTTTCCAACGTTCGGCAAGGAATTTCCTTGTTTCTCGCTCTTTCGGATTGTCGCCGGGTTCGTAAAATTTGGCACCTGCTATTTCGGCAGGCAGGAACTCTTGGTCTACAAAATTGCCCTTATAGTCGTGGGCGTATTTGTAGTCGGCTCCATAGCCTATGTCTTTCATCAGTTTGGTAGGAGCGTTTCTTATATGTAGCGGCACCGATAGATCGCCTGTTCGACGCACCGTATCCAATGCCGTACCTATAGCCTTGTAGGTAGAGTTGCTCTTAATAGATGTAGCCAAATACACGGCAGTTTGCGATAGTACAATCCTGCATTCGGGATAACCTATTTTGTTTACGGCATCGAAACAAGTGTTGGCTAGCAGAAGGGCGTTGGGATTGGCGTTTCCAATATCTTCCGAAGCAAATATAAGCATTCGTCGGGCTATAAACAAAGGGTCTTCACCTCCTTCTATCATGCGTGCCAGCCAATATACGGCTGCATTGGGGTCGCTACCTCGCATTGATTTGATGAATGCCGAGATAATATCGTAGTGCATTTCACCTTTCTTGTCGTAGAATGAGAGGTTTTGTTGTATTACTGTCTGTACCTTTGTGTTGGTTATAGTTATATCGCCCGATGGATCGTTGTTTACCACTAGTTCCAAGGCGTTAAGTAGTTTTCGTGCATCGCCACCCGATATGCGCAATAGCGCTTCGGTTTCGGCCAAATGGATATTCCTTCCTTGGGAGGCATAGTGTTCGACAGCTTTGTGTAATAGTTGTTCCATCTCTTCTTTGCCAAATTCCTTAAGTATATACACCTGGCATCGCGACAAAAGTGCTGATATAACTTCAAAAGAAGGATTCTCGGTAGTGGCACCTATAAGGGTTATTATTCCCTTTTCCACAGCACCCAAAAGCGAGTCCTGCTGACTTTTGTTGAAACGGTGTATTTCGTCGATAAATAATATGGCACCTTGTTCTTGTTTGGCTTTGTCTATTACATCACGTACATCTTTCACTCCCGAATTTATTGCACTAAGAACATAAAACGGACGCATCAATGTTTGAGAGATAATAGTTGCCAAAGTGGTTTTGCCTATACCCGGTGGTCCCCATAGTATCATTGACGGTATCTTTCCGCTTTCAATGAGCGAGCGCAACACTGCATCTTTGCCCACAAGGTGCTGCTGCCCTATATATGTATCCAACGATGTTGGACGTAATTGTTCGGCTAATGGTATCATAAGTTGTTTAGGATATGGTTTCTGCCAGGTCGTTGAAAGCTTTTATCATGTTCGACCATGCATATTTTTGTTTTTCTTCTTTTACATTTGTTTCGTACACTGCCATTCTCTCGTTTTCATAGAAGTCGACCAAAGCATTGGCAATATCACCGGCATTGGGTTCTACCACATAGCCAATCTTTCCATGAGGCACTATTTCCGGTAAGCCACCTACGTTGGTTACCAACATTGATTTCTCGAAGTGGAATGCTATTTGGGTAACTCCACTTTGTGTGGCTGTCTTGTATGGTTGTGCCACTATATCGGCGGCACAAAAATAGTTGTTTACCTTTTCATCGGGAATGAAATATGTGTGTAGTTCCACTCTGTCTTCTATCTGTAGGTCTTTTATTTGTTTCATATAGGCTTCCTCGTTGCCATAAAATTCCCCTGCTACTATAAGTTTTACGCCAAGGTCTTTCAAACGTTTGTCGGCAAAAGCCTCTAGCAACAAATCCAAACCCTTGTAGCCACGTATAAATCCAAAAAACAATACATATCTGTACGAAGGATCTAACTTCAGTACACTGCAAGCCTGTTGTTTAGATATTCTTTCGCCATAGTGGTCGTAGAGTGGGTGTGGCGAATAAATGCGAGGTTTCTTGTTGTCAAATGATGTCAAATCGTCCAAAACCGACTTGCTCATAGCCACAAATCCTTGAGTTGATTTTACAAAGTATTTGGCAAACAGCTTATCGCCTATGCGTTTTTCGTGAGGAATAATATTATCTACTAGTGAAATGATACGAGTGTGTTTATTACGCTGTACAATACGTTCAATGGTGCCCAAACATGGAGCCATAAAAGGCAACCAAAAACGTGTTATCATTATGTCGGGTTTCTTCTTTTTTATCTCACGTCCTACCTTTATCCAATTAAATGGATTGCACGAATTGACTTTGCGATATATTGTCAAATCGGCAGGAGCAGGACTCTCGCTGTATTGGGTTTTTCCCGGAAACAAAAAGCCGGGATACTGCAATGTGAATGTGTAGGTTTCTACCGTATGCCCTTGGCGTTGATATTCTGATGCTATTCTTTCGTTGAATGCTGCTATGCCCCCTCTGTAAGGATAGGCCGGACCAACAATTACAATGTACATAACTACTCTGTTTGGATAAATAAATAATGGTGCAAAAGTACAAAAAAATAATCAAACCAAAACGGTTTTCCAAAAAATAAGTATCTTTGCAACAAATTAGAATATCTTTATTTGTAATGAAGGTATTGTAGTTTAGATATTTATAAAACAATAATAATTCACATTAATATTAAGCAACATGAATTCGAAAACCAAAAAGACATTGATTCACTTCGGAATCGTCGTATTATTTTTCATTATTTCAGCCGTTTATTTTTCTCCTGCTTTCCAAGGCAAAGTTATACAACAAGGAGATACCATGAAATTTAATGCCATGGTAAATGAGGCTCGTCAGTTTCATGAAGCCACAGGCGACTATGCCAATTGGAATAGTGCAATGTTTAGTGGTATGCCGGCATATCAGGTAGGTATGGCCGAACCTCGCTCGGATATATTTACTCCGGTTAGAAGTATACTTACTCTTGCTCCTTTTGATTTGCAGCTCAATGTCGGTATATTATTTCTTTACCTTATAGCCTTTTATGTTTGTTTGTCAATGATGGGTGTCAGCCCGCTACTCAGCCTGTTGGGAGCTGTGGCATTCGGACTTGGTAGCTACAACATCATAATAATCGAAGCCGGACATATAACCAAGGCATACGCCATATCTATGATGGCTCCAATATTGGTAGGAATGTTGCTTACCATTCGTAAGAAATATCTGTTGGGAGGTATATTGTTTTCCTTCGCTCTTGGGTTGCAAATAGCGTTCAACCACATACAAATAACTTACTATACAGCTATTGCCGGTGTGGTTTTGGGTATAACCTACGCCGTGTATGCCATCAAGGATAGATGGATTAAACAATTCCTCACATCTGTTGGAGTGTTGTTGCTTGGTTGTGCAATGGCACTGACGATAAATTCCAGACACTTATTTGTCAACCAACAATATGCCGAATACACTATGCGTGGAGGTTCGGAAATAAGCGTTACACCCGAAGACCTATATAAAGACGGCGAACCCAAATCTATAGCAGGAAAGACATCAGGACTGGACATTGACTATGCCTACAGCTGGAGCTACGGCAAAGGCGAGACCTTTACGCTACTGGTTCCGGGTATGTATGGTGGTGGCTCGGGCGAAACTGTATCCAAAGATTCTGAATTTTACAAGAATTTCCGCCAAACACAAGCCCCTCTATATTGGGGAGACCAACCCTTTACTTCGGGTCCTGTATATTTTGGTGCTATAATAGTATTCTTGTTTGTATTAGGATTGATAATAGTGAAAGGTCCGGAACGTTGGTGGATTCTTATAGCCACACTGCTATCAATAATAATGGCATGGGGCAAAAACTTTGCAGCATTCAACGAATTTTTGTTCGAATACTTGCCTATGTACAACAAATTCCGTACTCCTTCGATGAGTTTGGTGATAGCCAATGTTACTACAGTGCTTATGGCTATATTGGCACTTAAAACCATACTTAACAAAGAGGTTGCTCAAAAACATTTACAGAAAGCTTTGTATATATCCGCAGGTATTACAGGCGGACTTTGCCTATTATTTATAATATTTGCAGGTTCATTCTCCTACTCCGGACTTTCGGATATGCAAATGGCATCGCAGTATGGCAACCAATGGCAGGCTATACAAGATATACTTGTAAGCGATAGAAAAGACTTGCTTGTGTCTGATTCTATGCGTTCGCTTATACTTATACTATTGGCAGCAGCAACCATCTGGCTGTTCAATAGCAATAAATTGAAAAACCAAAATTGGGTTGTTGTGGCCATCGTAGCACTTACGTTGTTCGACCTATGGGGCGTGGATAAACGTTATCTAAACGACAATAACTTTGTAAACAAAAACAAGATAACACTTCAACCTACACAAGACGACTTGATTATTGACGAATACGCTCGTATTAATGGCGACAAAGATTACCGTGTGTTCAACGTGGCAGTAAATACTTTCAACGACTCTTACCCATCGGCATTCCATCATCAGATAGGTGGATACCACGCTGCCAAGCTGCGTCGATACCAAGATTTGATAGACTTCTATCTGTCTCGCCACATCAATACCGACGTACTAAATATGCTTAACGCTCGCTATTTTGTAGTGCCAAA
>JAFWBF010000210.1 GCA_017507285.1 Bacteroidales bacterium
CCGTTTTATCTTTTGTTTTTTGACTTAATGTTAACGATCCTGTAGTGACATCCAACCAGTATATATCCTCCCCATCCGGATCCACCAACTTCACCGGATTCCAAGCACAATAAGCATAAGGAGACAAGTTCGGATACTTATCCGCCATAGGATCCACACTAAGCCAACCCGTCAAAATATCCGAGTCATAATACCTAGCACCGAAGTAGGAAAAGCCTGTCTCTGAGTCTCTTTCTTTCCCGGTAAAGGATTGGGGGTAATTTTGGCTGTATTTTATATGGTTTTGATGCATATCTTACAATGTTTTTCGAAGTGCAAAGTTACGTATTTATCTTGAGATAGATGTTAAAATAAGACAGAGAAGTAAATATTTTTTCCCTCACAAAGGAAATTTATCTACATCACGAGTGTGTTTTATCTACATCGGGATGTAAATTTATCTACATCACGAGGGAATTTTTGGGGTTATATACCGCCCCGAAATTGACGGTATACCGTCATGCCGGTAATACCCTATTGTGAAACGATTGATGATAGGGTATAAATAAAATGGGCGTATAGCTTTTGGCTACATAGGCATAGAGCTGTGCTTCAGAGACTGCCTATAAGTAGAATACCGCCCCTTGCTTTGCCGTAAAGTAGAGATAATGAAAAAAAATTGCTCCACAAAAACTTATCAACAATCGCCCCCATACGCTTTTTTTGTTCCAAAAAATACCGGGACATTTTTCAAGCCTCACAAACATCTGCAACACATTGTTTATCAAGAATGATAAATATAATGATATTTTTTTGCAACCTTTTTGAAGTTTATTCGTTTTAGGTAGAAAATGGAATTTTATGGAAGTTTTCAACAGGCAATGGAAGTAAATGGTTTTTTTTGGAAAATTATTCGTACCTTTACAAATTGAAAAATAGTAGATAAAAATGTCGTTAATACTTGGTAAAGAATATTGTAAGATAGATAACAATGGGCGATTCAAGTTCCCAATTGCGTTGAAACGCCAACTTCCGAGTTCGGAGGATGGTCGTTTTGTTATCCGTCAGAGCATATATGCCGAGTGTTTGGAACTATGGACCTACGCATCTTTTCAAGAAGAGGTGGAATTTTTGCAAAAGAACTTGAACCCTTATAACATCGAAGACCGAAAACTTCTTCGCAAACTTACTGATGGCAACATCATTGAGCTTGACACTAACGACCGCTTACTGATTCCTGCAGAGCAGAAATCGTATATCAAAAATGCAAAAGACATAGTTTTGACCGCGACAGGTAATTTTATCGAAATTTGGGATTACGAAAAATACACCCGCATGAATGGCGAAGAGACAGATTATGCCAATCTTGTCAACAACCGTTTGGGTATGAAAACAAATACTGAAACCATATAATTTCGAGATATATAAATGAGCTATCATTCACCTGTACTATTGACAGAAAGCATTGAAGGACTATCCATCAATCCGGAAGGGACATACGTAGATGTTACCTTTGGTGGTGGCGGGCATTCGCGCAGAATAATGGAACACCTGGGCGAAAAGGGTCGCCTATATGCTTTTGACCAAGACTCTGATGCCTTGGCCAACAGTATAGATGACAGCCGTTTTACACTTATACACGAAAATTTTAAACATCTGAAAAGTTTCTTACGACTGGAGGGGGTAAGAAAAATTGATGGTTTACTTGCCGACTTGGGTGTGTCAAGTCACCAATTTGACAAAGGTGAACGCGGTTTTTCAATACGCTTTGATGCTGCGTTGGACCTACGTATGGACCAACGCCAAAAACGCACGGCTCGTGATGTGGTAAACGGCGAAAGCGAAGGCCGACTGAAAGAAATACTATCGGTCTACGGCGAAATACCCAACGCCGGACGTATGGCAAACGCAATAGCCACCGCCCGAAACCAAAAGACAATAGAAACAACTTTCGACTTGTGCCATGCGGTGGAAAAACATATACCTCGCAACCAAGAGAACAAGTTTTTGGCCATGCTGTTCCAAGCCTTGCGCATTGAGGTAAACGACGAGATGGAGGCACTGGAAATGATGCTGAAACAAGCCGTGGAAATACTTAATCCCGGCGGACGACTGGTGGTAATATCGTACCACTCGCTCGAAGACCGCATGGTAAAAAACCTAATGAAGGCAGGCAATATTGAAGGCAAGATAGAAAAGGATTTCTACGGAAACGTAATAACAAACCTCAAAGCCATAACTCGTAAGCCCATAACGCCTTCGGACGAGGAACTGCAAGAAAACAACCGCTCGAGAAGCGCAAAACTACGAATAGCCGAAAAAATTGGATAGTTATGACAGAGACATTGAAAGATAATAAACAGAACGATTCAGCTACAGGAGAACCTTCGGCTGAAAAAAAAGAAAATATTCCGACAAGCATCCAAAAGAAAAAAGAACACATAAAGCTGTCGGACATAATGGGTGGAAAAATTTTGATTCGCAAATTTATGCTATCACAAATTCCACTTATGATAATGATAGTGGTATACTCCATAGCCATGGTATCGAACCGCTACTATATCGAAAACACATCTATAGAAATAAAAGAACTTCAAAAAGAAATAAAAGAACTTAACATTAAGCATATACAATTTAAATGCGACTATATGAACACTATAATGATTAGCGAAGTGGCAAAAAAATTGGAATCGTTGGGAATACAACAATCTACCGACCGACCATTGAAAATAAATATTGAAAAAGAATAAGACTACATGAGCGAAGGAAACAAAAACATAGTATTACGACTGGCAGCAGTATACATTCTTCTACTGCTGGTGTTTGTCATACCCATCATTTACAAGATTGTAGAAATACAAGTAAAAGAAGGCGACGAATGGAGAAAAAAAGCAAAAGAAAACAGCATAGCAAGCAGAAAAGTTCAAGCACAACGCGGTACAATATTTTCGTCGGATGGAAAAATATTGGCAACATCACTTCCTATATATGATGTATACATAGACCTTGGCTCTCATGTGCAAACAAAACCCAAAAAGAAACGCAAATCGGAAAGCGACACCTTGGAATACATTCCTATGGTGCCAGACAGTATATTCATGCCCAATGTGGAAAAATTGAGCCAAAAACTATCAGAAATGTTTATGGACAAGACACCGGAAGAGTACAACAGCTACTTGATGACAGCGTGGAACAACAAAAACAGAAACACACTAATACACCGAAATATCAGCTTTACACAACTGGAAAAAATGAAGACTTTTCCAATACTGTGCCGCCCTGTGAAAGTGGAAAAACCAAAAGATGCCGACACTACAAACAAGAAAAACATAGTAAAAAAAGAAAATCCACGTTTCAGAAGAGCTGTAATAGTGAGGGAAAGAAACATACGCATAAACCCATACAAAAACCTGGCTCGGCACACTATAGGATTTGAAATAAAGCATACGGTAGAGATAAACAAAGATGGCAAAACAACTACCAAAGACAGCTCGTCGTTCAATGGTTTGGACGGTTTTTACAACTCATACCTATGTGGAGAACAGGGCGAACGATTGGAACGACGACTTAATAAGGACATTTGGATACCGGTAAACGACACCGACCAAAAAAGAGCCATCAACGGGCAAGACATTGTAGCCACTATTGACACTCGCTTACAAGACCTTGCCGAAAGCTCGCTACGCCGCTGCCTGATTGAAAATGATGCCGACTACGGATGCGTGGTACTAATGGAAGTAGAAACAGGATATGTAAGAGCAATAAGCAACCTGACGCTGATAGACTCTGCCAAAGGATACAAGGAGATACGCAATATAGCCTGCACCGACTTGTACGAACCCGGATCGACCTACAAAACCATTACTGCAATGGTACTGATAGACAACAATAAATGCGACACCTCGTACATAGTTCCTACGGGAGTAAAAAAATTCAACCCCAAAAATAAGGATTCGGAAATACACGATGTAAAGGATTTCTCGTACGGCAATATTTCGATGAAACGCTCATTCGAAGTGTCGTCCAATGTAGGCACATGTCAACCCGTATGGGAATTCTACAACAACAATCGTGACGAATTTGTAAACGGAATAAAGAGAATTTTGCCATACCAACGTTTGAATCTTGACTTGGATATAGGTGGCGAACCTACGCCAAAAATAGAGACCAATATGAACCCAGACCGCAACTTCCTAAACTTGGCATACGGCTATTCGTCTAACATAACCGCACTGCAACTACTGACATTCTACAACGCCATTGCCAACAACGGCACTATGGTGAAACCACTATTTTGCAGCGAGATAAAAGAAGGCGACAAAACCATAAAAAAGATAGAACCCGAAGTGATAAAAGAAGAGATCTGTTCAAACCGCACAGTGAAAATAATACAATCGATGCTTGAAGGCGTGGTAGAAAACGGCTCGGGTAGACGGCTGTCCAAGACACCATACGGCATTGCCGGAAAAACAGGAACATCGCAAATAAACTATATGCAAAAAGGGAATAACCACATGACATATAGAGCTTCGTTTGCAGGATATTTCCCTATCGACAACCCAAAATACTCGTGTATTGTGGTGATTACAAACCCCAAAAAGAACAAACAACATGGTGGTGAAATTGCTGCACCTGTGTTTAAAGACTTGGCCGACCGTGTGTGTGGTACAATATTGGAATTGGAAATGGATATACCATCGAGCAACGACATACAAAAACCCTTTATAACAAAAGGTTACAAAAAGGAAACAAAAGAGTCGTTCGAAATATTGGGTATAGATAATACATACGAAGATGATAAGACAGCATTTATAGCAGGAGCCGTAGATACCAACGACAATGTTGTATACCGAAAATACAACCTACCAAGCGGTGTGGTTCCCAACTGCAAAGGAATGACAATAAAAGATGCTTTGTATATGCTGGAAAAAATGGGATTCCGTGTGTCGTTTGACGGGCGAGGCAAAGTAATATCGCAATCGCTAAAAGCCGGCACACCCTACAAAAAGGGAAGCCGACTACACCTAAAACTAGGCATAACAAACCAAATGGAACTACCACACGATGAAAAACAAAACAAGCAAATGGAGGTAAAAGAATGAGAATAAATGAACTATTGAAATACATAGACTGCGATATTGTAAACAACAACAATATTGATATAAAACATATCACCTTCGACTCTCGCAATATAGAGGCCGACACCCTATTTGTGGCACAGGTGGGAGTGCATGTAGATGGACATAACTACATAGCCTCTGCCATAGAGAAAGGTGCTGTAGCTGTGGTGTGCGAACAGATGCCCGAAACGATAGCGCCAAACATTGTTTACATAAAAACGACCGACAGCAATAAAGCTCTTGGATACATAGCATCAAACTTTTACAACAACCCATCAACAAAACTAAAACTTATAGGCATAACCGGAACCAACGGCAAAACCACCACCGTAACATTGCTACACCAAATGTTTCGCCAGCTTGGATACCACACCGGCCTTATATCAACAATTGTAAACAAGATAGATGAAAAAGAAATTGCATCGACCCATACCACCCCCGATGCGATAAACCTAAATAGACTACTTTCGGAAATGGTGAATAATGGTTGTGAATATTGCTTTATGGAGGTAAGCTCACACTCTATAGTACAAGACAGAATAGGTGGATTGGAATTTTTTGGTGGCATTTTCAGCAACATCACTCACGACCACTTGGATTTTCATAAAACATTTGCTGAATATATATCGGCAAAGAAAAGATTTTTTGACAATCTGCCCTCGTCGGCATTTGCTCTGACAAATATTGACGACCGCAATGGGCAAGTGATGCTACAAAATACAAAAGCAAAAAAGTATACCTACAGCATACAAGAAATTGCCGACTTTAACGGCAAAATATTGGAAAACACCTTTCAAGGATTATTCCTAAACATCAACGGCAAAGAAGTATGGACACAGCTTGTGGGACGCTTCAACGCCTATAACCTATTGGCCATATATGCTACAGCCCGACTATGCAACATTGACGAGATGGAAGCCTTGCAACAATTAAGTTCGTTACGTGCTGCCGAAGGTCGCTTTGAATACGTAGCCGGACAAGGGATAACAGCAATAGTTGATTATGCCCATACACCCGACGCATTGAAAAATGTGCTACAAACCGTAAACGATATACGTATGGACAACCAAAAACTCATCACCGTAGTAGGATGCGGAGGCGACAGAGACCCTCTGAAACGCCCCATTATGGCAACAATAGCCTGCGAAATGAGCGACACATTGATACTCACTTCTGACAACCCCCGCACCGAAGATCCCGAAAAAATACTTGACGAGATGGAAAAAGGTTTGACTAATAGGCAAAAGGAAAATACCCTACGCATAAGCAATAGGCAGCAAGCAATAAAAACAGCTTGCAAATTGGCCGGAAAAGGCGACATAATAGTAGTGGCCGGAAAAGGACACGAAAAATATCAAGAAATAAACGGTGTAAAGCACCATTTTGACGATAAAGAAGAGTTAATCAATATATTGAAATAAAGGAGTAGATTATGTTGTACTATTTATTTGATTGGTTAGATAAGGCATTTGATTTTCCGGGAGCAGGGGTATTTCAGTATATCTCGTTCCGCGCTGCAATGGCAGTAATAACATCGCTGATAATAACAATAGTGTTTGGAAAACCAATTATCAAATATCTAAGAAAAAAACAAATAGGCGAAACTGTTCGCGACCTAGGTTTGGAAGGCCAAAAACAAAAAGAAGGTACACCTACGATGGGTGGCATAATTATTTTGGCTGCCATACTTATACCTACATTACTATTTGCAAAGATAGACAACATCTACGTGATAGTAATGATAATAACAACAATATGGTTGGGACTGCTAGGCTTTTTGGACGACTACATAAAGGTGTTTAAAAAGAACAAAGAAGGGCTACCCGGAAAATACAAAATATTGGGACAGGTAGGATTGGGTCTTGTTGTAGGACTAATAATAATGTTTCATCCTGACATTACCATAAAGGAACGCAAATCTGTTGAAACATACGTAGAAACTCATAATGTAAACATTGATAAAAACTATAAGAAAGCAACTAAAGAATTTAGCGAACATCCCATAAAATCAACAAAAACCACAATACCGTTTGTGAAAAACAACGAGTTTGACTATGCAAATCTGATAACGTGGATGGGCGATTGGGCCAAAGATTGGGTTTGGCTACTTTTTGTTATAGTTGTGATATTTATTGTAACAGCAGTATCCAATGCTGCTAACCTTACCGATGGTATCGATGGATTGGCAACAGGTACATCGGCCATCATAGGAGGAACGCTGGCAATACTGGCTTGGATTTCGGGAAACATAATATTTTCCAACTACTTAAACATAATGTTTTTGCCCAACATAGGCGAACTAACCATATTTATAGCAGCTTTTGTGGGTGCCACCATCGGTTTCCTTTGGTTCAACACACACCCAGCCGAAATATTTATGGGCGATACAGGCTCTTTGGCTCTCGGAGGAATAATTGCTGTATTTGCAATTTTGATTCGCAAAGAACTACTTATTCCGATATTGTGCGGAATATTTGTGTTAGAAAACATGTCGGTAATAATTCAACGATCATATTTCAAATATACAAAAAAGAAGTATGGCGAAGGACGTAGAGTATTTTTGATGGCTCCAATACATCATCACTACCAGAAAAAAGGTATCCCTGAACAAAAATTGGTGCAACGATTTTTCTTGGTAGGCATAATATTAGCAGTGATAACAATAGTAACTTTAAAACTAAGATAATTAAAACAAACAAAAACATGAACATAGAAACATTGGCAACACAAGGCAGAGAAAAAGTTTCAAACAGCTTGGCCGGAATAGACGTAAACAAACTAAACAAACTTAGAAACAAAAATTTACGCGACTGTTTTTCGCATTTCGACGAAGATCCTTATCGATTGAAGTTTACAGCACGCATACATGGTATAGAATTTATAAACGATGCTATGTCGCGCACTCCAAACGCTACATGGTATTCATTGGAAACAATGGATAAAGCCGTTATTTGGATTGCCAATGGCGACAACAACACTACAGATTTTACAAGTCTTATTCCACTTGCTTTACGCAAAATACGTATGCTAATATGTATTGGTGAAGACAATCACCGTCTGCATGAAGTGTTTTCGGGAATAATACCAACTATCGTTGATGCAAAATCGATAAAAGATGCTGTATCAAAAGCACTTTATTCCGACATAAACGACTCTGTAGTACTATTCTCGCCAGCCTGCGAAAATGGACAACCAATGAGGGAACAAGGCAACGAATTTCAACGCGAAGTGTACGACTTATAATTGAACAATTTATACAAAAACTATCATAAGAAAAAAATGAAAATTGGTGCAAAATATTATTTGCGAGGCGACAAAGTAATTTGGATTGTTATAATAATCCTTAGCTTTATATCGTTGATTGAAGTGTATAGTTCTATAGGTAAATTTGCATACGACAAAGAAGCAAATACCATATTCCTATTTCTAAAACATCTATGCGTAATTTGCTGTACATACATAGCCACAATTACGATATCTCGTATTGATTATCATTATTTTGCCCGTTTATCCCAATGGGGATACTATATTGCTGTTATAGCCCTTATTGCCACTTTTGTTACATACATGTCATTCGGTTCTAACAAAGGAGCAGGAAGGTGGCTGGAGATACCAATCATAGGAAATTTTCAACCATCGGAAATTGCGAAATTCATTCTTGTAGTATACACAGCCCGAATGATAGCAAAAGCAAAAGACAGTATAAAAGAATTGGAGACATTTAAAAACCTTATGATTCCAATAATTATTATACCTGCTCTCATATTTCCCCAAAACTTTTCTACTGCAGGCATTTTGTTTGTTACATGTTTTACAATGCTGTTCTTGGGAAATGTAAATTCCAAATATTGGTTTAGGGTTGCAGGA
>JAFWBF010000211.1 GCA_017507285.1 Bacteroidales bacterium
GAGCCTACGAGCTGCAAAGCAGGGTGATGGAACGCTATAAATCCATAACGCTGAACGGCTATCTGTACATCAAGGACATGGCACAGCGTATAGGCCTACTGTGCAAAACGGTTATCAATCCACGCTGTGTATACTACAGCCTGCAACCCACCTTGGCAACAGCCATAGCCACCACCACAGCAGGCACTGCTTCGAACAGCCAATTTACACCTCCGCCATAGAGGATAAAAGTGCCATACTTTTGGGTCAAAACTCCCATGGTTACAGGTCGTAAGTGCCATACTTTTGGGTCGTAACTCACGGGGTTACGGGTCGTAAGTGCCATAGTTACGGGTCGTAATCCACGGGGTTTTGAGGTACGAGTCGGAAATACGGAGTTCCGTAAGACTACAAGTCCACGAGACTACAAGTAGGGCGAAGCCGGTTGTTGTTTAGGACAATGGACAATGGTCAACAGACAACGGTTAACGGTTGGGGCAGTAGCCGGTTGTTTGCTGTCGGAATTACGGAGCTACGGATTCACGGAATTATGGAGTTTTTTAAGACTACAAGTTTTGTTTTAATGATATAGAAGGTAGAGAATGTGTGTTGTTGAAATTAGCTAGGGATATGCAGTTCACGTTTGTGTTTTTAAAAGAACTTTTGCCTAATTTGGATTCGTTGAAACTGTCTGATGCTCGAAGTAGTTGATGCATGTATTGCTTTTTTGCTCGTTTGGATTGTAAGGTTATAAGTTGATAAGTTTCAATAAAAAATGTAGAACAGTTGTTTATTTGTAAAAAAAACACTACCTTTGCAAAAAAATATAAGGAATGTAGAATATATATAACATAGGTGATTATCAATTAAAAAGAAAGGAGGGTGACAGTGATAGAGACTATCCAATACGAAAACCTTAAGTGGCATCATATATCAAATCCGAGCGAAGAGGACTATAGATTCTTGTTGGAAACGTATAATTTTCACCCTTTAGATATTGAGGATTGCCGTGGAACCAATCAGCGTCCGAAAATTGACGAATATGATGATTATTATTTCCTTATCCTTCATTTTCCTTATTTTGACAAAGGTAATAAGTTTATCCGGATAAAAGAGGTAAAGATATTTTGGGGCAAAGATTATATCATTACCATAGGTAAATCGCATTGGGTGGTGAAACGCTTGTTTGACACCTGTAAGGAAGAGCTTGACTCTGGAGACGAACCTGCACCGATGTTTATGAAGTCGAGTGACATATTGCTCTACAACCTTTTGGATAGACTGATGGTCGAAACCTACACTCTTATACTACGTATAGGTGCCGAAGTAGATCTTATAAACTATGATATTTTCAACAAAAAAGCACAGAAAATCATTGAATTGATTTCTATTACTCGGCGAAACATTATTTTGCTAAACACTACATTCAAACCTCAGTTGAGGCTGTTTCATCAGTTCGAATCGGGAGGTATCAAGGGATTTGTAAATCACGAAGAACTTGATATGGAAGATTATTGGGGAAATATTTTGGACAAGTATCAAAAGATGTTTGACCTTGTGGAAGATTACGGTGAGTTGATTGAAGGTTTGTCCAAAACATTCGACTCGTTGCAGGCCAATAAGACCAATGAGATTATGAGGGTGCTCACCTATTTCTCTACCATTATGCTTCCTCTTACAGTGGTTACAGGTATGTATGGTATGAATGTGCAATTGCCTTTCCAATCCGAAAAATGGGCTTTTTGGGGTGTATTGTGTCTTATGATTGCAATTACGGTAGGATTGCTTGTATTTTTCCAACGAAGACTTAGATAGCTATAGCTTCAAAAAAATATGGAGCTACATTCGGCTCTTTATATATTTCAACAACTTTTATGATGCCAAAATACACGTAAAGGTTGGAATTTTTTTTCTGCAAATCTGTCTCAAAAAAGGTAATCAGAAGCTCAAAAATATCAAAATAACGCCACGGATGGTGTCTTATTGTCTAAATAATTATGGTATATAAAAAAATGATAAAGAGATTAATACATGTATTGGGATATTTTTTTTTGGAAAAATGTTCTCTATATTGGAAAAAAGTTGTACTTTTGCAATCGGGTAAGTCTTGTACGACCAGCTCCCATTGAATCCCCCAGGGTAGGAATGCAGCAAGGGCGTTTGGTTGTAGCGGTGCGATATAAGTAGCTTACCCTTTTTTTATTTTAGAGGAAAAAGATTGTGGTTACTCATATACAAAAGCAAAACGGGAGAAGATTTCTTCTCCCGTTCTTTTTATATTTACACATGACTAAAATTTCATTCTTTTCTTTTAGAAATACAAGTCTCGTTGGCCTTGAGCTATCTTGTTGAGGTTGTCCTCAATTTTAGGTACAAGGTTTTTATGTTCAACCGTTGACATCATTTCTTTTATTAGTTTTGAGCCCTTTTCCTTTAGCTCGGGCGAAGCAAAGTCTTCCAAGTATTCTTTGAAAGTAAACATTGCGTTTGGTAGGCAGTATTGTTTTATCAATCCCGGTTTGGCCAAGTCCATAAAGTCGTTGCCCACACGGCCATGACGATAACATCCAGTGCAGAATGATGGAATATATCCTTCTTCGACGAATGAAGAAATAACTTCTTCCAAATCGCGATGGTCTCCGAGGGCGAATTGGCTTCCGGTATGGTCCTCATCATGGGCGTATGAGCCGGGGTTGGTTTTGCTGCCTGCACTTATCTGGCTTACACCGTAGTTTATTAGTTCGTTGCGCATTTTGGCATTTTCGCGGGTGGATAGTATTATACCTGTGTATGGTAGGGCTATACGTATTATGGCCACGATTTTCTTAAAGTCGTCGTCGTTTACAGGGTTGGGTACATTTTCGGCATCGGGAGCCCCAACTGCGGGTTCCATACGTGGAACAGAAACGGTGTGAGGGCCACAACCATAGCAACGTTCAAGGTGTGCAGCGTGTTCCATCATAGCCAGCACCTCAAAACGATAGTCGCCCAATCCAAACAATGCACCTATTCCTACATCGTTTACACCACCTTCCATGGCGCGGTCCATAACGGTAAGGCGGTATTCATAGTCGGCCTTGGGAGTTCCGGCCGGATGTAAACGCTTGTACAAAACGGGGTCGTAGGTTTCTTGGAAACATACGTATGTGCCTATCTTTTCGGCATGCAGGCGAGCAAAGTCGTCCACTTCCATAGGTGCAAGTTCAACATTGATGCGACGTATATAGTCGCGGCCATCACGTTCTTTTACCCCGTAGGTAGTGCGTATGGCTTCCACCATATAGTCAGTACCATTTTTGTTGTTTTCGCCACAGATGAGTAGCACACGTTTATGGCCTTGTTGTAGAAGGGCACGTGTTTCTTGGGCTATCTCGTCCATGGTAAGTATTTTGCGTTTTATCAGTTTGTTATCCTTGCGGAACGAGCAATAAGTACAGTTGTTTACACAAATATTGCCTGTATAGATAGGGGCAAACAACACTAGGCGTTTACCATAAATCTCTTCTTTCACTATTTTTGCGGTCTCCATAATATTGTGGATAACGTCCACATCTTCCACACGCAAAAGTACGGCCACCTCTTCGAGGGTGAGGCCACCAAGCTTAAGTGCTTTGTTTAGAATTGCGTCTACTTCGCTTTTTGTAGGTGTTTTCCCTTCTATCAACGAGAACAACTTGTCTCTGTCAATAAATACTTTGTTACGTTCTTCGATATTCATGACTTTGTGTTTTTATTTTTCAATCAACCGTTTAGAAATAAGAAATGGATTTGCTATATGTTTTTGCATTATAAAACCTTGGCTTTGGCAATAATGTTTGCCCTAAGGAGCAAAAGTTTTTGTCATGCTTTATGCAATTGTTGCTTTAGACACTATGGTTTTGACCTCAACGTTAGGCAATCGTCCCAACTTGCCATTGAGCGAGTTTATCCTATCGGTAGTGGCCTCGATAATCAAAGTAATTATATGTAACCCCTTGTCGTGAAGCGGTAATCCTTGCCTGGCAAGGATACAATCGGCATACAATGAAAATATTTCATTGATGTGCTTGGCAGCACTTACATCGTTTATTACAATAGATATAGTTCCAATTCTCTTTTCCATCAGGTTTGTTTGCTTTTGGATTAGACATTAATTATTAACTACTTATATATCTTTCCTACTATTGAAAGACACTGCAAATATACGAAACTTTTTTTATTTGTCAAACTTTTTTTTCGTTTTCGGCATTCGGTAGAAAATCCCTCCCGAGGGAGATTTACTTACATCCCGAGGGAGATAAATTTTCATCGTGATGTAATTTCATTTTCATCGTGATGTAATTTTACCCCTTTAAAAAGTCCTTGGTACGGCCGAAAGTAGGAAATTTTATAAGTTTTTCGGTTAAGACTATTTTGTTGTAGCATAATATTGCAATACAGATGGTTAGGTTGATGTGTTAAGATTCCTGCAAAATTGAATATATAAAAGTTTCTCTATATCAGAAAAAAAGTGTACTTTTGCAATTTAATTTGGACGAATAAGAAAACAGACTTAATAATATAATAATTAAATACATACAGTATTATGAAACCTTCACATATTGAACACATAGGTATTGCAGTACCTAATTTGGACGAAGCTATTCGTTATTGGGAAGATGTTATGGGCCTAGAATGCTACAACATCGAAGAAGTAGTGGATCAAAAAGTAAAAACAGCCTTTTTCAAAATAGGCGAGGTGAAAATAGAACTTTTGGAACCAACTTCACCGGAAAGCACAATAGCTAAATTCATTGAAAACAATGGTGGTAAAGGCGGAATGCACCACATTGCTTTCGCAGTTGAAAACACAGACCAAGCTTTGGCTGATGCAGAAGCTAAAGGTATAAGATTGATTGACAAAACTTCGCGCGGTGGTGCCGAAGGTTTGAAGATAGGTTTCTTACACCCAAAATCAACTTTTGCAGTTTTAACCGAACTTTGCTCGAAATAATTTATAGATACATAATTATATAATATAAAATTACTATGGCTTTTGAAGAAAAAATAAAAGAGCTTCTTGACAAAAGAGTTGAAGTAAAATTAGGTGGTGGTCAAAAACGTATTGACACCC
>JAFWBF010000212.1 GCA_017507285.1 Bacteroidales bacterium
CCATGGGTATAAACTCGGCTTTGTATTCCTTTGCCAACGATTTGCATTTATCTACATCTAGTTTCAGCACCTTCACCTCGTCGGCATGTTTTTGGGCAATGGCTTCCATTTTTGGTGTAAGCACTTGGCATGGTGCACACCATGTGGCCCAAAAATCCACGAGTACTATGCCGCTTTCGATATCGCTGCGAAACGTACCCTCCGATGTTTCCACCATATATTTGCTTTTCACTTTGTCGGTGGCTACGGTGCTGCTATCAGCCGTGGGGTTGCCTAGCTGTGGCAATGCAAATAGGCTGTCGGGCACTTCCATTTCTTCTATCGATACCAGTTGTTGGGTGTTTTCTATTTTTATTCTCCCCTTGTTCATCAAAACAAGGCTTTTCACATCCAAGCCTTTGCCCGATGGCGATTGATTGTTGAGTACATTTACCGTTGTATCTATCCATGTTGTGCTGACACCTGTCATAAAACTGTCTATCTTAACTTTATTGCATATTTTTATACACAATCTGCCGTCGGCAGTATCAAGGTTGTGATATATTATCGATGTGGAATTGGACACCATACCTTCGGTGGTATCTCGGGTATCGATACGTGTACACAATTGTCCTTCCACAGTGTCGATACCATAATATATAGTATCGGCATTGAGGTTGGAATTGCTCATGGTGTCGAACGAAATAATTTTGCCTTTAGCTTCAATTATATTGTAAGTCTCATCTTTATCGGCAAGATATATGCTTTTCATCATCATAGACTTATATGCATAGCTGCCGTCGGCACGATAATACCACTCTTCGGTATTGCTACCGGCACCAAATCCTTTCATGGACATCTTGTATGTAACCTTGCCTTCAAAATATTTTTGCCCCACGGCTGTACTGCCTATCAGTGTGGCAATAATCATAATTGTAAGTTTTTTCATTATAGTTTTGGTTGTTTTCTGTTTTTGAAACTACACCGTGGTGTAGCGGTTAATAAATTCGTTTTAATGGTTGATGAATTTGAAAACACGGTTGCTCAATCTTGCAACACGGTCGTTCAACTCGAAAAACACGGTCGTTCACTATCTAAAAAAACCCTTTTTTTTAATCAAACAAACCCTTTTTTTTGGGGTAAACAAACCCTTTTTTTAGGGTGTGAACGACCGTGTTTTTTACTCTGACCGACCGTCTTTTCATTCTGAGCAACCGTATTTCTATATTGAGCAAGCCTTTTTTCAGAATATCATTACGGCTGCCGGCACTGCCGAAAGGTATGCCGGCAGTGTGTTACTGTTGGTGTTATTTATTATTGTCATTGTTGTTTTTAGTTTTTTTAAACATTTTGTTTACCCATTCACTTACGTCGCCCGAAATATATTGGGTATAGCCTATAATTTTGTGTTCGTTATTGAAAAGAAAGTTTCTTTGAAGACCGCCAAGATAATTCTTCTTGAAATCTTCGGCATAATATACATTGGTACCCATATCATTTTGTTGTGCAAAACTTTTGATTTTACTGATACTCGCTCTATAGGGCAATACCCAAATACAATTATCCACCACGCCATTGGCTCCTACATTTACTTTGTTAAAATATTCCTTACTAAGTGCAGGGTTAAAGTAGTTGAGTAGCAAAGTGCCGGAGATATTTGCCAATCTGAGAGTGTCGCCACTGAATATATTTATAAGCGGATAATTCAGCACACTGTCCGTTGCCTCCAAATTACGACATGTATTCTGTGTCGGAAGAAATTGATTGGCAGGTACCATTACATAGTCGTTGTACTGCTTAGTGTCGAACACCGAATCAATCAGGTTCTTTTGGTTATCGAAACAGATGTTTGATATTTCGTACTCGTTATAATAATTACCTTCGTACCATTTCTTTATCTCTTTGGCTCGTACAAAAGCTTTGTACTTTGAGCTGTAACCAAGTTCAACGGGAGAATTTACCAGCTTGCAATAATCTGCACTATAGCATATTTTTTCCACTATTGTTGCCGGTATGGTATATATGGTATCGTTGTCTTCCGTTATTGTATAGCCCGAAGTACTGTCGGAATAAGTAACTTTCGACCCATAGTTGTGTGGAAAATACATCGGAAAATAGTTCATCAGATTCTGCAATGTATTCATGGCTATATCATTATAAGGTTCGGTATTTGAAACCTGATGACTGATAAAACCATTGCTGTTGTCGATAGTTATTACCCTTTGGTTGTTCAGTATGGTAGCACTATTTTCGTAATAGTTGTTGTCAAACACTGCTATTTCGCGAGTCGAGTCGGAAGCATTGTGTATAATTACTTTACTACTTACAGGCTCAAAGCGTAATGTTCCGCCATCATAAAGCAACCTTTTTATGTCGAACGATATCCATTCGTTACTTAAAAATTTATCTATCGATACGTCCTTTTGTACTAGCTTCGAGGTCTTGCACGAAAGCATAAGTGTACAAAGGGTTAATAATAAAAATGTTTTCTTCATATTATTTGATTATTATTTTAGCACTTAAATATTCTTTTCCATTTGGCCAGCAGTAATGATAGTACTATAAATATCACCTCGCGACATACAAATGCTTTCCAATCCAGCTCCCATATCAGACCTACTATATTGCCAATGGTAAACAGTAGCAATAAGAATAGGAACCGATTTCGATAACTTTCAAATTTCTTTGGTACATCGTTGTTTTCCATATTATTTGTTGTTTCTGTTTTTGTACAATTCATCTATTTGTTGCCATGGTATTTCCAATATATCTATTTGCTTGAAAATAGCGG
>JAFWBF010000213.1 GCA_017507285.1 Bacteroidales bacterium
AGTACTTTTCGCAGTTTTGTTTATCCATATTATATTAACTATTGCGTTGCAAATCCAGAATTGGAAAGCACGCCCTGTACGCTACAGCCAACCCAGCAGATCCAAAACATCAGCAGGTTCTAAAACTATGATTTGGACAGGTGGATTGATTCTTTGCTTCCTTGTAATACACTTTATCAACTTCTATTTTGTAAAAATAGATTTGGTAGAAGGAAAATACATGGTTCATACCGAAGAACTTGTTACTCCTGAACTACAAAAAGAGATAATGGATTTTTCTCAAGGTAAATTGAGTGAAGAAGAGGGAATGGCAGTACAAGCCAAAATAGAAAAAATAAATACAGTAATCAACAAAGCAGAATCCGAAAACTTGTATTCGGAAGATATGAAATGGATAAGAGAACTTACAGCTGCTGATGTTGAAGCATTGGAAGGCATAGTTGAAGGTGTAGAACCTGACTTCTACCACATGTCGTATGATTTGTTTAAAAACAAAGCATACTCTATCATTTACATCTTATCATTCATATTCTTGGCAATCCACTTGGTTCATGCAATGCAATCTGCATTCCAAACTTTGGGATTGAACCACAATAAATACAACAAATTTATTGAAGGATTCAGCTGGATATATGCCATAGCTATAGCTATAGGATTTACCATCATACCGGTTTATATAATGTTTTTTGTTTAACAAATAGGAGACATAGCAATTTATGAATACATTAGATTCTAAAATACCTGAAGGTCCATTGGCACAGAAATGGACAAATTATAAAGCCAATCAAAAATTAGTAAACCCTGCAAACAAACGCAAACTTGATATCATCGTTGTAGGTACAGGTTTGGCCGGTGCTTCAGCAGCCGCATCGTTGGGAGCTATGGGGTTCAATGTTGATATATTTTGTATTTCAGACAGCCCTCGTCGTGCTCACTCTATTGCAGCACAGGGAGGTATCAATGCTGCTAAGAATTATCAAAACGATGGTGATAGCGTAGGTCGCTTGTTCTATGATACTATCAAAGGTGGGGATTATCGTGCTCGTGAAGCTAACGTATATCGTTTGGCCGAAGTAAGTAACAATATCATAGACCAATGTGTGGCTCAAGGTGTTCCTTTTGCGCGTGAATATAGTGGTTTGCTTGATAATCGTTCTTTCGGTGGTGCTCAAGTATCGCGTACATTCTATGCACGTGGACAAACCGGACAACAATTGTTGTTGGGTGCTTACGGTGCTTTGAGTCATCAGATAGCTCGTGGTACTGTAAAATTGCACGAACGTCATGAAATGCTAGACCTTGTATTGGTTGACGGAAAAGCTCGTGGTATCATTGCCCGCGACCTTGTAACAGGCGAAATAAAACGTTATGCAGCTCATGCTGTAGTGTTGGCTACCGGTGGTTATGGTAATATTTACTTCCTTTCTACCAATGCTATGAACTCCAATGATCTGCTGAATGGTGTTGCCACAAGAAAGGTGCTTACTTTGCTAATCCTTGTTTCGTTCAAATACACCCAACTTGTATCCCTGTTCATGGTGATTATCAATCCAAACTTACTCTTATGAGTGAAAGTTTGCGTAACGATGGTCGTATATGGGTTCCTAAAAAGAAAGAAGATGTTGAAGCTCTTCGCAATGGAACTTTGAAACCTACAGATATTAAAGAAGAAGATCGTGATTACTACTTGGAACGTCGTTACCCTGCTTTCGGCAACTTGGTACCTCGTGACGTAGCATCTCGTGCTGCTAAAGAACGTTGTGATGCCGGATATGGTGTAAACAACACCGGATTGGCTGTATTTTTAGATTTCTCTACAGCTATCCAACGTTTGGGACGTGATGTTATCGAGGCTCGTTATGGTAACTTGTTCCAAATGTATGAAAAGATTACTGCCGTTAATCCATACGAAACCCCAATGATGATTTATCCTGCTATCCACTACACTATGGGTGGTATTTGGGTTGACTATGAATTACAAACTTCTATACCGGGATTGTTCGCAGCCGGTGAAGCTAATTTCTCAGACCATGGTGCTAACCGTTTGGGAGCTTCGGCTTTGATGCAAGGTTTGGCTGATGGTTATTTTGTATTGCCTTACACTTTGCAAAACTATCTTGCTGCTGAAATCTACAGTGGTAAGGTATCGGCAAACTCTCCTGAATTTGATAAGGCTGAAGAATCGGTTCGTCAACGTATCGATGCTCTTATGACCATAAGAGGAAATAAAACCGTAGACTATTTCCACAAGAAACTTGGTAATATTATGTGGGATTATGTAGGTATGGGACGTAATGCCGAAGGTTTGCAAAAGGGTTTGACTTTGATTAAAGAACTTGAACAAGAATTCTGGAAAGATGTTCAAATAACAGGAACAGCTGATTCGATGAATCCTGAATTGGAAAAGGCTATCCGCTTGGCAGATTATTTTGAATTGGCAAAATTGATGGCTAAGGATGCATATCATCGTAACGAGTCTTGTGGCGGACACTTCCGTGAAGAGTATCAAACAGAAGACGGTGAAACACTTCGTAATGATAATGACTATATGTACGTTGCTGCTTGGGAATACCAAGGACATGACCAAGACGAAGTATTGCACAAAGAACCTTTGGTATATCAAGATATCGAAATCAAACAACGTAATTATAAATAATAGATACCTTCGTGCATAACGAAAGAATTCAAAATAGATAGTAATTATGAATTTTACATTGAAAATATGGCGTCAGGAAAATGCAAAGGCTAAGGGACGCTTCGAAACATATAAAGTAGAAAACATATCTTCAGACTGCTCCTTCTTGGAAATGTTGGATATTTTAAACGAAAGTTTAATCTCGAATAAAATAGCTCACCCTGTTTGTTTCGACAACGATTGTCGTGAAGGTATTTGTGGAATGTGTGGATTATACATCAATGGTCGTCCTCACGGTAATGATGATGGCGTAACCACTTGTCAATTACACATGCGTAAATTTAATGATGGTGACACTATTTGGATAGAACCTTGGAGAGCTAAGGCTTTTCCTGTTATTCGTGACTTGGTAGTGGATCGTACTGCTTACGACAAAATCATTCAAGCAGGTGGATACGTATCGGTGTCGACCGGTGGTGTGCCAGATGCAAACTCCATACTTATAGCTAAGGATAAAGCAGACAAGGCTATGGATGCTGCAGAATGTATAGGCTGTGGTGCTTGTGTGGCTGCTTGTAAAAACGCATCGGCTATGTTGTTTGTAAGTGCAAAAGTTTCTCATTTGGCTTTATTACCTCAAGGTAAGGTGGAAGCTGCCAACCGTGTGCAAAAAATGGTTGAAAAGATGGACGAACTTGGATTTGGTAACTGTACAAACACTTATGCTTGCGAGGCAGAATGTCCTAAACTGATAAAACGCTCAAACATTGCTCGTCTAAACCGTGAATGGATTTGTGCGAGAGTAGGTAAAGAAAAATAATTTTTTTATTAATAAGAGCATCAAGGGCAGTTTCAAACTTACGAAACTGCCCTTTATTAATACTAAACAATATGGCCGAACATAACGATTTTGGAAACATGGGCGAACAATTGGCTCAAGAATGCCTAGAACAAAAAGGTTATAAAATACTTGAAACCAATTGGCGTAGTGGGCATAATGAGGTGGATATTATAGCTGTTAAAGGTGATATACTTATTTTTGTAGAAGTGAAAACTCGGCGAACTGTGATATGGGGAGAACCCCAGCTATTTGTAACCCGAGAGAAACAGCGTAGCTACATAGCATTGGCAAACAAATATGTACGAATGAATAATCGTAATGAAGAAGTACGTTTTGATATTATTGCCATACTGTTGACCAATACTCAACGTAAAATAGAGCATATAGAGGGAGCATTTTCAACCATTCTATAATAATATGTTGGGTGTGAATCTATATTTATACCATATTATCAATATATTCATAATAGGATGTTACGAATGCGGTAATATATTGCAATTGTCGGTTGATTATACTCTCAAAAAACTTCGTGAGGTAGATAAATATCTCCAGATACAGATTTGACTACTACGCGATGTAAATTTTATTTCCACGAGTGTTGTGCTTTTACATAGCGTGACAAAAAACATATAGCATTGAATTTGCAAAGGCAACCATTATGGATTTTAATGCAATAGCCTTGTCCGGATAATACTTATCTATCACAGAAAAAAACATAATGTATACAAAAAAAAGTGTTTTTTCTCTAATTATATTCTTCAACATTAATAGCCGTTTGATATTTGTTTTTCTATGGTTGATATATTCATCTATTGTTATGATGAATCTTTTTTTTATTATATTAATGTTATTATCACGAAAAAAATGTATATTTGTAGCACTTGAGAGTAAACTTGAAAGTGAATGAAAATATTGAAATATAGTGAAATAAAAATATAAAATACAATGGAAAACCATAAAGAAATAGTTATTTGCATGGGTAGTTCGTGTTTTGCACGTGGCAATAAGAACTATGTTGAGATAATAAAAAAGTATTTGAATGAACATAATTTGACCAACAAAATTACTTTCAAAGGCCAATTGTGTAGCGACAATTGCAGCAAAGGACCGGTTATTCAGATAGGGGATACCGAGTATTTCGAAATTGATGAACAAAAACTTAAGCGTATTTTGCACGAAAACTTTGCGTAATTTCTTTAGAATAAGTTGCAAAAGATTGTAGCATGTAGGCTGAGCTCGACCAAAAAAACTTTTAACTTTAAATATTAATCTAAATATTAAAACAAAAAAAAGCATAGTTATGTCAGATCGTCAAGAACCGTTATATACCGAAAAAAACAATTGTCAGGATTGTTACAAATGTATAAAAGAGTGTCCGGTAAAATCAATCAAGATAGAAGATACCAGCGCCTCTATTCGTTATGAATATTGTACTTATTGCGGACATTGCATTACAATCTGTCCGGCAAAAGCCAAAAAGATTCGCGACGATAGTCAGGAAATAATTACAGCACTGCAAAACAAAGAGAAATTAATAATCTCACTTGCACCTAGTTATATATCAGAATTTCCTACAGTAGGAGAGGAAACGTTTGTTGCAGCTGCCAAGGAAATGGGTTTCTTTGGAGTTTCGGAAACAGCATTGGGAGCCGAAAAAGTGTCGGATGCTACCAAGGCATGGTTGGATAAGCAGGATAAGGGTGTCTTTATATCATCGTGCTGTACTGCTGCTGTGCATTATGTGTGCAAGTATTATCCCGAAAAGAAACATCTGTTGGTGCCCATAGATACACCTATGATAGCACACGGCAAAATGTTGAAAAAGCAATATCCCGATTGTAAGGTGGTGTTTGTAGGTCCATGTATTGCCAAAAAGAAAGAGAGCGACATGAACGCTTCGGTTATTGACTACGCCCTCACATACAAAGAATTTGTGGAAATGATGGATTGGTTTGGAGTGGATTTTGATTTTACCAACCCCACCGAACAAGATGTCTTTATCCCTCAACGAGCCAACAAAGGTAGGCTTTTCCCTGTTGATGGCGGTATGATTGCCAACATGATTAAGAGCGAAGAGGTAGCAAGTATCAACAACAACAATAGTCCGGTGTCGTACATGACTTTTTCGGGAGTGAAAAATATCAAAGAGATAATAGAAGATTCGGACCGCTTTGATGTAGCAGGCAAGCTGTTTTTGGAACTGATGATATGCGAAGGCGGCTGTGTGAAAGGACCGGGAACATTGGAGGAAAAATCAGTGGCATCAAAGCGAATAAAAGTATTTTCGTCGCTAAAGAAAGAACAACGGATACCAACAGTGGAAGAAAACCTAAGTTTGTTTGAAGGCATAAATGTTGATAATTCGTTCGATTCCATATCGGCACCCCCCGTAATAGAGTATCCCGATGCAAAGATTGAAGAGGCATTACAATCGGTAAACAAATTCTCCAAACAAGCAGAGTTGAACTGTTCGGGTTGTGGCTACGACAATTGCCGAGAGTTTGCCAAGGCTCTTATCGATGGCCGTGCCGAAAGTTCGATGTGTATATCCTTTATGCGTTCGGTGGCATCCAATCAAACAAACATCCTCTTGCGTAAGATACCATACGGTTTTGTGATTGTAAACGACGATATGCAGATAGTGGACTCCAACGAAAAGTTTATCAAAATATTGGGCGAAGATGCCCAGTTTATACACGAAAATATTCCAAATCTGATAGGCGCCGATGCTCGAAAACTTATACCTTTTGCATACCTGTTTGAAAAGGTATTGAAGAATGGCAACGACCATTTGGAGCAAGATGTGCGATACAATGATAAATACCTAAACGTATCGGTGATGACCATCCAAACCGGAAAAACAGTGTGTGGAATAGTGCAAAACATGCACGAACCCGAAGTGCGTAAGGATTTGGTTATAAATCGTACGCGCGAAGTAATATTGGAAAACCTGAAAGTGGTTCAACAAATAGCATTCCTATTGGGCGAAAACGCCTCGTTTACCGAAACAATGCTCAACTCTATTGTAGAATCGCACGACGAAACTAAAAAATAATGCATTGCCATGACTGAGAAAAAAGATAGAATGCACTTGCAATACTTCTTCGAGGTAGGAGTTTACAACGTAAACAAAAACGGAAAGTTTTGTTGTGGCGACACCTTCATGTCCAGAAAAATGCAAGAAGAAAACAGATTGGTATGCGTCTTGTCCGACGGTTTGGGCAGCGGCGTAAGAGCCAATATATTATCCACAATGACAGCCTCCATGGCACTGAATTTCTGCCTGCGAAACGAACCGGTGGTACGTACAGCCAATATTATCAAAAACACACTGCCGATAGATTCGTCGCGAAACATCAGCTATTCCACATTCACCATTGCCGATGTCGACGCCCTTACAGGTACAGGAAAGGTGGTCGAATACGACAACCCTCCATTCCTCCTCATCCGCAACGGAAAGGTTATAGACATAGATAAGGAACTGATGGATGTGGATTATACCTTTACCGACGAGGAACATCCGCCTGTAGGCAACGTATATATAAGCCATATCAACTTCAAGCCCGGCGACCGATTGATAATGTTTTCCGACGGAGTGGTGCAGTCCGGTATGGGTATAAGCAGCGCCAATATGCCCTTCGGTTGGGGGGTAGACGGTATTGCAGCCTACGCCGAAAGAATGATAGCTCAAAACCCAACGATATCGGCCCAAGACCTTGCCCACGACATCGTTACACGAGCAGTTTACAACGATGGATATAAATCGAAGGACGATATAACCTGTGCCTGTGTATACATACGCCGTCCACGACGTTTGCTCCTCTGTTCAGGCCCTCCCTTCGACGAGGCCAAGGATAAATACCTGGGCGATGTGGTGCGAGATTTCGACGGCAAGAAGATAATTTGCGGTGGAACAACCTCAAAAATAATATCACGCCAGCTCAACGAGCCCATCGAAGTGCCCCTTACAAACCTTTCTCCCGATATGCCTCCGGCATCAATAATGAAAGGTATCGACTTGATAACCGAAGGTATCCTTACCCTTGGAAAGCTAAACGAACTGTTGGAACGCAAGGGAGCTTCGGATATTAAGGGCAACAAAACTCCGGCTCACGAAATATTTAACTTGCTGATGCAAAGCGATTGCATTCATTTCCTTATAGGAACAAAAATCAACGAGGCTCACCAAGACCCATCTTTGCCGGTGGAACTGGAAATACGCCGAAACGTAATTAAAAGAATTGAAAAACAGCTGGTAGAGAAATTCCTAAAAGAAGTGCATGTAGAGTTTATATAAAACAAACACACCCCGAAGCAAAAGCAGATATAACACATCAAGCCGTTATATCTGCTTTTTTCGTTGGCCGAAACAGCTGAACACCACCGCCAAAACCCCAAATATCCTTCCCGCTAAAAGCCCATAGCCACAAAAAAAAACAACACATCTCCTTTCGTATTCCATCTTTTTACAACCACTTTATTCTCTTTCTTCGAACAAGGTGCCGTTTTTCTTCGAAAACGATTCACACTTTGTTCCGATAAGCCATCATCTTTGTTCGGAAAAGACATGAATTTTGTTCGGAAAATACATGAACTTTGTTCGAATAAGATAGTCTACAAACTTCGAAAGTGATAGTCTACAAACTTCGAGAGCGATAGTCGATAAACTTCGAGAGCGATAGTCTCCTTATGCCATAAGGACGTTTTCCTTATGGCATAAGGACGGCTTCCTTATGGCACAAGGAGACCGTCCTTATGCCATAAGGGAACTATCACCATCGAAGTTTGTCGACTATACTGCTCGAAGTTTGTCGACTATGCCATTCGAAGTCTTTCTACTATCACTCTCGAAACAATCTATTTTTGCTCTCGTATTACACACATGGACAGCTCAACGAAAACGAGCCGCATTGGCGGTATATATTTGTGCTTTCTTACATCGTTATTGCCGGTAGGCCTAGGCTATAGGCAATAAAAAAACGAGAAGTCGTCCAATAGACCTCTCGTTTCTTTTTGTCGTAAAACGTTGCAACAGCGTTTTATTTTGCCATTTCGATAGAGTCGGCAAAACTTTCATCCAAAAATTCTTCGCTACCTTCCTCGTCCATCATTTCCTCTTCCGGAGTTTCTTTAGGTTGGTGTGCAAGCCATTTCGAATCTACTTTTTTTACCAATATGGCACCGTGGCTGTTTTCTTCGCTCAACGCTTCGGTGTCGATATTTCCATCTTTGTCTTTAACGACGATTTTGTATTCGACAGTAGCAATAGAGTCGTCTTCAATTTCTATAGCCAAAATATCGATGGTGCTATTGGCAAATTTTTCTCTAAAAGCAGAATCAATAATGGCTGTCGCATCTTCGGGCGAGAATAATTGTTCCAACAAAGTCAACAATTCTTGTGTTTCGGGTGTGGCAAATTGTTTTGCTTTGTTGAAATCACAATCGATGTTTATTGCTCTTAAATAATCAACGGCAACGCTTTCGATTTGTTTTTTGTCGCTGTTGCAAGCAGTCATCATCATAAACGAAACAACTGCTAACGATAAGATTTTGAATGTCTTTTTCATCTTTAATTATAATATTTTATAAGTTTTGATTTTGCAAAGTTACGAAATAATTTGAATTGAAACGGTTTTAGGCCGATAAAATATAATTTTTTTTTCCTCCTTGTCTTATTTTCCCTTTGGATATAAACATTAAATGGTTTCAAAAGTTGCTTTTTTATTCTTATTTGGAGAACATAATCTTTTCGCTATTAAACATTTTGGCCAATACATACGAGAATGCTCCGGCATAAACGATATTGATGGCGATGGTTGTAGCAACGTTAATCAAACTGTAGCTAAACGAGAATACGCCCGTCATGGCTTGAATGCTGTTGTATATAGGAATAAAGTACCACGATATGGCTGTTTGTGCGTTGCCACCGCCTATTGTTGATGGTATGCCCACTATCATTATAATCAG
>JAFWBF010000214.1 GCA_017507285.1 Bacteroidales bacterium
GCGTTTCAGAGATATCAGAGTATTGTTGGCCACCTTGTATATCCATGTTCGCTCGCCACTTCGACCATCAAACTGAGGATAATATCGCCATAACATACACAACACTTCCTGAAACATATCACTCACCTCCCATGCTGCACCTATACGATAACTACTACAAATATGCCATATAAAATCCTTATGCCGACATATCATTTCTTTAAACCTTTGATCGTTGTTATCCATAATTCATATTCTTTGAATTTTTATAATGTTGAATATTTGTTTACCTTATTAGGCGAAACAAGAGGGCAAATCACAACATGTGGAGGTAAAAAAAAATAGATAAATGATTTTTAAGGTGTAATATTTAGGACCTTACAACCCTATTGTTTGAGGATTGTTACTTGTAAAAGTTCATATCTTCCACATACTTCAACACCTCCGGTGTAAGCATATATTTGGGCGAGTGCCCTTCTTTGATACTATTGCGTATATAGCTTGATGATATATCCATAAGCGGAGCCGAAATCATGGTTACGTTTCTATGTTTTTCCCATTTGCTACCCTTGTAGTTGGGACGCGGATAAACAAATATCTTGTAGTTGTCCAATATATATTGGTAGTTTCGCCATTTGTGGAACGTACAAATATTGTCACTTCCCATTATAAGGCAAAACTCCTTGTTGGGATACTTCTCGGCAAGGTGAGCAAGTGTAAGGGAGGTGTATGATGGTTTGGGCAAATGAAACTCTTCGTCGCAAGCACGGAAACGATAGTTATCGTCAATGGCAACCTTTACCATTTGCAAGCGGTGGTGGTCGGCAAGCAAAGTGCTACGTTCCTTAAGGGGATTGTGTGGCGACACCACAAACCACACCTCATCGATGTCGGCATTTTCCAACATGGCATTGGCAATAACCAAATGACCTACATGAATAGGGTTGAACGAACCGAAGTACAGTCCAACCCTATTTTTACACAACTGAGTTTGTGGCATCGGGATAATATAAATCTATTAATAATATCGATAGTTGGTAATAAAAGCTATACTTTGCAAACGATTACGCTTGAATGTAAACACTTGTGCAAACTCGCCACCTGCCGATACTATACGCAAGACGTTGATGTCGGCAATATATGTTTTTGGAAACGCACGGAAAAATGCGGCAAAGACATCGTTCTTTTTCATTCCTACGCATACTTTCAAACGCAACTTTATAGCCGGATCTGTAATATTTCCACCTATAATTTCCATTTTACCGGTATTGATACTCGAATAGGTATCAATAAAGCTATCATCCAAACGAGAAATTTTAGTTACAGGAACACGCAACGAATCGTTGAAGAAATTTTGATAACTCATCTCGCGATACCAATCGAGATACGAACGGTTGATATAAGCATCTACCGAATTGTATTTTCCAAGGGGATAATGAACGTATTCCGAACGACATATTACAAACATTGTATCGTCGAAAATTTTAATATCTTTAACTTGATATTCGTCTTTTGCATACGATTCCATACGCAAAGAACGTGCACGTTGGCTGATATTTTGTGCTTCAACGCTACAAATACCAAACAGGGCAATGGCTATAAACGCTATTTTTTTCATCGTTATATTATTTATTTTATTAGTCTTAGTTTAATTATCTTACTGATATATTGAACACGAGAGCATATATATAAACAAATACTATCGTTTCCATTTGATGTGCAAAGATACAAAAAAAATCCAACATTGAAAGTTCTTTTTTGTTCGATTGCTAAAAAACTTACCAAAAAATTAGTCTTTCGGTAGTAGAGAGGTATATATACCTACATTAATATGAAACAAAAACATCGACAGAACCTGTTGTGTCCTATCGATGTTTTAGTTTATTATCGTATTTGATCTAAATACTCTCTATACATATCGGCCTCCTTATCATTGCCTTTTTCCTCTGCACTTTCAATAAAGGCTTTATAAAGTTTCACATAAGCCATTCGCTCATCCAACCCCTGAGCTTTATTGATAGCTACCCATACTTGTGCAAAATTATCATCAATCTGGGCAGCATCTATCATCCTTAGCATTACTTGCTCTGCTCCAAAAAGATTGTTTTGTCGCAGGTATATATCTCTCAAAATAGTATAGGCTCCCATATATTTATGATTATGTTTCAAGATATTTTCACATACATTTGCAGCCTCTACAGGTTTGTTCATCATCAGATTGGCATAGGCAAGAAAATAGTTTGCATTATCATCCAACGGATCTATCTCAAAATATCTGTTCAAATATAGCATGGCACTATCCGGTCTGGTTTTTTGCAAATATATTTCAGACATATTCAACAATGCGGTCTCATTAAAAGGATTATCGTTCAGCGCCTCATTGTATAAAACTATTGCACTATCCAACTTGCCGGCATTCTTCAACAGCGAAGCATAGTAGTCGGCTTTTGAAGTACGTTTAAGTACCAGACATATAGGTTTGCCATCTACATCAACCGAATATACAGTATTTTTTGGAGGAAAAGCTTTACTATTCAAATACTCCGGAGATATCCCAGTAATGGTAAATACAGCATAATCCCAATCAACATTTCCTTTTTGGTACCAACGTGCAAAGGTTACTTTGAAATCATTGGTATCATTTCTAAAATAGTTCTTCACACTTGGTACATGCCATGTTGCCACACGTATTTTACCATCTGTTTCCAAACCGGTTTTCTCGGCATTTTCTTTTATCCACTCGGAAGCTTCGCGTGTGGAATGATAATAATAGTCCAGTTCGTAATTACCCCAAGCCTTGTCAACTCCTCCTGCCAACTCGTTAAAATAAACATACTCGTAAGGATGATTTTTTACAATATGAATCAATGGCAATATCATCATAACGAAAGGAAGGGCCACCAAGGCAATCTTGGCTTTTCTGTTCTTCACTAGTTCTATTATATAATTGAATCCCAAACCGGCAAATACAACTATAGAAGGATATGTAAACATGGCATGTCGCCATCCTCCATAAACATTGGATTTCTGATATATTATCCAAAATATTGGGAATACGAATGTAAATAGTATAAGGCTACTCCAAAATATATTCTTCTTGTCTTTCCATATAAGTATTGCATGAAATATCAATCCGACTATTATAGCCAAAGGAACAGTCATAAGTATAAACTTAGGAGTATAGTACCATGGCAAAAAGTCGCTCCATTGCATTTGACCTTCAAACACCTGGCGTATGGCAATAGCAAACTTAGTCATATTGTCCATAGTATCGATAAAATTATCTACCGGCGATTTGAGCAAGAAGGGCCACAATAATATAGATATTCCCATACCTACTACCGATATACCTATGCCCCATCCAAGCATAAGTTTAAGTTCTTGCAGACCTTGTTGCTTAAACAAGCCACCTTTGGTATTTCGGATATACCAATATATAGCACCAAACAATCCGAAATAAGCCACCAACAATAATCCTGCAAACCGCACACTTATGGCAAAACCAATGGAAAGAGCAAAAAATACAGCTGTTTTTATCTTTATCTTTGGAAACTCTTGCAAGAAACGAACTAAACAATATATGCCCAACGACATACCTGTAGCAAGCGGCAAATCCTTGAGATTATTGAAACTATGACCCAAAAAACGGGGTGATAAGAAAATAAGAACGAAAGTGATAACTGCAGCTCTCCAACCTGCCAAACGATATGCTATAAGACCGGCAAACAACATTGCCAACCACCCAAATATACTATTTATAATATGACGTGTACCATATTCATCTTCTATACCAAAAGTTTCGGTTACAAAATAAGCAAGGTTATCTACACTTTGACCATAATATGGTAAATTGTAATCTTGGGTAACCACTGCTGCAGTGCTGTCTTCGCCACCCGTGGCATAATAGTTATACACATTTTTGGCATGTTCGCTATGGAAATGCTCATCGCCACTCATACCGGCATCGGTACTCATACACACAATAGATATAAACCCAATGGCTGCCAATGCCCAAAAGACCATTTTCCATATCTTGGAACATTTGCTACTATCTGTATCACCTGTCAATCTATTGGCTATAATACCAGTACTTAGGTCATCAGAAGATGTACCCTTCTTTTTTACATTCTCTTTCTTTGTCATATCTTGTCTATATTTTTTTCGAATATACAAATAATTTATTCAATATAAATCCCAATAGTCCTACCGGCACCATCATAATGGCATCTGCTATATAATTGCTCAATCCTATAGCTTTGAGCAACGCTATACCACCTATATTACATAAATAGACAACACAATAAACCAATACAAACCTAAATATTAGTTTATTGCTTGTATTTTTAAAAACCAATACTCCGTATGTTTTAAAATTGAACAACACCCCCAACACTGTACTTCCCAAAGTAGCCACTGAATAGTGCAAACCTAGAAATACCAACAACGAATACACACCATAACCAAACAATGTATTAAGTATAGCCACCAATACAAATCTTATAAACTCGGGAGTAATATATCGTTGTAGAAGTTTAATCATTTTGTGGGCTGTTATCGGTATCAAAATTAATTCGTTGTTTCTCTATTACAAGCGGACGTTTTTTTACCTGAGTGTGGATAGCTCCAATATATTCGCCTATTATACCTATAAAAAATAGCTGTATCGAACTAAAGAAGAATAATCCTATAACTAATGGAGCTGTACCTACAATAAAACTATCCCAATAAACCAACTTATATATGAAATACACTATAGCAACTATCAAACTAAGTATAGCCACACCAAAACCTATGAAACTGGCAAGGCGAAGGGGCAATTTGCTATGATTGACAAATCCCAACATACCTATATCATAGAGCGTATAGAAGTTATTTTTTGTCTTACCTTTTTCTCGTTTAGGTTGAACATATTCAAGTTCATAACGGTCAAATCCCAACTCGGCAATTATACCTCTGAAATATGGATAAGGATCATTTATTTCGGTTCTCAATACATCTATAAACTTCTTGTCATACAATCCAAATCCGGTAAAGTTCTTTATCTGCTCTGTTTCGGAAAATTTAGCCAATGTATTGTAGAAAAGTTTTCTACACATAAACATCAATGGATTCTCCTTGCTTTTATTCTTTACACAAGTTATAATCTTGTATCCCTCTTCCCATTTCTTCAACATTTGGGGCAACAACTCCGGTGGGTCTTGGAGGTCTGACACCATCGATACCACACAATCGCCGTATGCTTGTAGCATTCCATAGTACGGCGAACGTATGTGTCCGAAATTACGAGCATTGAGAATTATCTTCACATGCTTATCCTCTGCAGCACATTTGCATAGGATATCTACTGTTTTATCGGTCGAACAGTTGTCTATAAGTATGTGCTCATAATCATATTGTGGCATATTATCAAACTGTTCTTTTACCAATCTGATAAGTTTTTCCACATTATCTTGCTCGTTGTAGCAGGGTGTTACAACGCTTACTTTTTTTCTCATTTTCTTTCTCTCCACCAGTTAATAGTTTCTTCTATACCCTTTTCAAATGAATATTCCGGTTCAAAACCTACATCATTTCTCAAATCATCAATATCAGCACACAACATCATTACCTGATTTTTGCCGTATGGCACTCTGCCTATTCCAAGTTCGGCTTTCGGGTTTATTATGTCTCTTATAGTTTCGACATAATATCGTAGCTCTTTGGCTTTTCCACTGCCCAAACAATAAATAGCATCTTTCTTTCCCTTCAATGCTAAAAGGTATAGTGCTTTTGCGGCATCCTTGCAATAAAGATAATCCCACTGCTGCTCACAAGGTGTAAACGAAGTGTCTTCGCCTTTCAACAATTTACGTATAGTGGAACTAACCATTGTATTTTCGCCATCATTGGGACCATATACACTAAGTATACGTGCTGTAAGATGCTTTATATTCAAATTATTGCACATCATTCTACTCATAAGCTCGGCCGAATATTTTGCCACACCATATCCGTTTTCCGGCTTGCAAGGCAACGAGCTGCTAAGCAATCCGTCTACCCGGCCAAACTCGGCCTGAGAACCGGCAAAAACAAAAGTAGTACATTTCAGTTTTTGTGATAATTCTACAGCATCTAAGGTATACTTTACATTATTGTTTTGAAGATAGAAATTATTCCGGGCCTCTCCTACTGTTCCTTCCCATGCCAAATGGAAAAAAGCATCGGTATCGCCTATAACTTCCGTATTGGAAGATAACAAATTATCTAACTCACATTCCACCACATTTACCAACGAATGATTGGGTATCATGGCTCTACGTTTCGAATTTGGACGAACAACAGCTGTAACCTTTATACCCTCGTTTAGCAAGCATTCTATCAGCGAGCTTCCTATCATTCCTGTAGCGCCTGTTATTATTGCCGATTTCATGACGTTGTATTATTAAAAATATTATTCAAACATGTTTTCGTGTAGTACAAGTCCGGCATTCTTTCTAAGAAAAGCCTGCGAACCCGATAAATGATAAAAACAATCATCGATGGCCACCCTCTTAATCTTTGGAAATACAGATATCTCACCGGAAGCATACATATCGCTTACCTGCTCAATTATTGCCGAACCAAGACCGGCACTTTTCTGATGTTCTTCCAAAACTATTATATTATTGTGTTTTTGTGCAAGTTCTTTTATCTGTTGCTTGTTCAGCGGTTTAATAAAAGGCACACTATAAAGAGATGTATCTATACCTTTTTCGGATATAAATTCATTGGCATAATGCAGTATAGAACCTGTGGCCAACAGTGCCGACCTGCCGGTAGAACCCTGCTTTAGAGCAACAATATCACCAATCATCATATTATCAAAAGATGTGGTATGTACTTGTTTTTCGCCGGCTTTTCCCAATCGTAGATACATCGGACCTTGATAATTGGCCGAGAGCGTGGTGATAGCTTTTGCTTCTATTGGGTCGCCGGGCGAGGCCACAACCAAATCCGGTATAGTACGCATCATTCCCATCTCCTCTGTAGCATGATGAGACGAGCCCAAACTGCCGTAGGCATAACCGGCACCTACTGCCACTATTTTTACACTCAGATTGTGGTAGCAAACGTCGTAGCGTATTTGCTCTATACAACGCAGTGTGGGAAAATTGGCTATCGAATAAACATACACATTGTACCCCTCCTTGGCCAATCCGGCTGCCACTCCTATCATATTCTGTTCGGCAATACCGGCATTCAAAAATCTATCGGGAAATTTTTTGGCAAATTCTTCAACAACATTAAATCCCAAATCGCCTATGATAAGGAATATATCGGGATGTTGCTCTGCTTCTTTTATCAATTGGCTTACAAATGCTGTTCTCATAGCTCTAATTCTTTTATTGCTTGGTTATACTCTTGTTCATTTGGCGACCGATAGTGCCACAACAATTCGTCTTCCATATACGACACCCCTTTGCCTTTCACCGTATTGGCCACTATGGCTGTGGGTTTGCCGGTAGTTTGTTTTGCCTCTGCAAGTGCACGTTTTATGTCGTCGTGGTTATGACCATCTATAGTTATGCAGTTCCAACCAAAGGATTGGACCTTGGCCGACAGCGGTTCGAGGGGCAACACTTCGCTTGTGCGTCCATAACCCTGCAACTTATTGTAATCAATAATCAAACACAAATTGTTCAAGCCCTTTTGTGTGGCCAGCAGCATGGCTTCCCAATTGCTGCCTTCGTTCATCTCGCCATCGCCCACAAGCACGTATGTACGATAATCTTTCTTCTTGATTTTTCCTGCCAAAGCCATCCC
>JAFWBF010000215.1 GCA_017507285.1 Bacteroidales bacterium
GTAAGATACGACGAATTGCAGTGCAAAGCCTCGGCATTCAATGGTGGACGGTCGTAATAAAACCTTCCACTAAGTTCGGCAGCCAAATGCTGAGCATCGGCAGCACTGCCTCCATTGCCACAAAAATGTATTTTTCCACCTTCGCGCAACGAACGTTCAATCAACAATGCCGAATCAGATATCCGTTGTAACAAGGATTCATCATGCAATATTTGCTGCTTTACTTTCGAGCTTTGCTCTATAGCCTTTTTTATTCTTGTATTCATCAATTATTATTATTTCTTTTCTGTTAGTAAACACGTTGTAAGCAAATCGTTATGATAAACAAACGAACTGCAAAATCAACTGCAAAATTACAAATTCATTCCCATTTATGCAAATGCGACGTTTTTATCGAAAAAACAAGTCTCCTTCTCCCTCTACAAAGCCTCCTCAAACCGTCCAAATCAAGAGTTTTTTTGAGACAAAAAGAAAGAAAAGAATATGAATTTATTCAAACGTGACTAACAGTAAGTTATGAAAAAAGTAAAGAAAAAGGTGAAAATATTTTTCTATATCAAATAAAAAGACTACTTTTGCCGTATAATTAAAAATGTAATGTTTAATTTAAAACACTAAATATCATGAACGTACAGAATATAATGACAAACTTGGAAGTTAAACATCCAGGTGAAAAAGAATTTTTGCAAGCAGTTCGCGAAGTGTTGGAATCAATAGAAGAAGTATACAACCAACACCCAGAATTTGAAAAAGCAAAGATAGTTGAACGTATGGTTGAACCTGATCGCGTATTTACATTCCGCGTAGCATGGGTTGACGATAACGGTGAAGTACAAACTAACATTGGTTACCGTGTACAATTCAACGGTGCAATTGGACCTTACAAAGGTGGTCTTCGTTTCCACAAAGCTGTTAACCTATCAATGTTGAAATTCTTAGGTTTCGAACAAACTTTCAAAAACGCTTTAACTACACTTCCTATGGGTGGTGGTAAAGGTGGTTCTGATTTCGATCCAGTTGGAAAATCTGATGCTGAAATCATGCGTTTCTGCCAAGCTTTCATGTGGGAATTATGGCAAAATATAGGACCTGACACAGACGTTCCTGCTGGTGACGTTGGAGTAGGTGGAAGAGAAATTGGCTACATGTACGGTATGTACAAAAAACTTGCTCGTGAATACAACACAGGAGTATTGACTGGTAAAGGAAGCACTTGGGGTGGTTCTATCCTTCGTCCTGAAGCTACCGGTTTTGGCGCTCTTTATTTCACAGAACACTTGTTACACAAAGCCGGAAAAGACATTAAAGGTTTGACAGTTGCTCTTTCTGGATTTGGCAACGTTGCTTGGGGTGCTGCTACAAAAGCTACCGAACTTGGTGCTAAAGTTGTTGCTATCTCTGGTCCTGACGGAGTATGCGAAATCCCTGACGGTATTACAAAAGAAATGATTGACTACATGCTTGAAATGCGTGCTAGCAACCGTAATAAAGTTGAAGATATGGCTACTAAATTCCCTGCAGCTACTAAATTTACTGCCGGTAAGAAAGCTTGGAGCGTAAAATGTGACATCGCTTTACCATGTGCTTTCCAAAACGAATTGAACGAAGCCGACGCTAAAGAACTTATAGCTAACGGTACTTGGTGCTGCTGCGAAGTTTCTAACATGGGATGTACACCCGAAGCTATCCACACTTTCCAATCGAACGGAATCTTGTTCGCTCCTGGTAAAGCTGTAAACGCCGGTGGTGTTGCTACTTCTGGTTTGGAAATGACTCAAAATGCTGCTCACCTAAGCTGGAGTGCAAAAGAAGTTGACGATAAATTACACTTCATCATGGAAAGCATCCACGAAGCTTGCGTTAAATATGGTACTCAACCTGACGGAAAAATTGACTACGTTAAGGGTGCTAACATAGCAGGCTTTATGAAAGTTGCTCAAGCTATGCTTGAACAAGGTGTTTGCTAATAAGTATTCACTTGATATAGATAATAAAAGCCGCTATATGCGGCTTTTATTTTATAACCAAATATCACCACATCAAACAATAGATAAGTTTATGTTTCGCAAAATAATAAACTCCTGCGTAAAAATGGTTCAAAAATACCTACCCGAACCATTCATATTTGCTATATTACTCACAGTTATAGCATTCGTTATAGCCATACCTATATGTAAACAAACCCCTATCGAAGCCATTGAACATTGGGGCAACGGTGTATGGTCGCTATTATCATTTGCTATGCAAATGGCGCTGGTACTGGTATGTGGCTCCACATTGGCCGAAGCACCGGCAGTAAAAAAAGGTATATCATTGTTGGCATCAATACCTAAAACTCCAACGGCAGCGATAGCTATAGTATCTGTAGTATCAGCTTTATCGTGCTGGATAAACTGGGGTTTCGGGCTAATAGTAGGAGCTATTTTTGCCAAAGAGATAGCTTGCAAACTTCGTGGTGTGGATTATCGCTTACTTATATCATCGGCATATAGTGGCTTTGTAGTATGGCACTCCGGACTTTCAGGCTCTATACCACTATCTATGGCCACAGATAGTCAAGCTCTTTGCAACGTTACACACGGTGCTCTCACTTCTCCCATCCCCATTTCGGAAACAATATTCAGTTCCAACTCCATTATAATAACAATAGCAATAATAGTAGCACTTACAGTAATAAACACATTCATGCACCCAAAAGGTGAGAAAGTAGTAACAATAAACCCCGAGCTACTGAAAGATGAAGATCTACCCACTTCAACACCTACCAATGCCACAACACCGGCCGAACACATGGAAAACAGCAAAATACTAAGTTGGGTAATAGCTATTTTGGGACTCTGCTACCTGTTTATACACATATTCATCCGAGGCAACAGTCTAGAACTAAACACCGTAATAATGCTGTTTTTGTTCCTCGGTATCATTCTACATAAAACTCCTATTGCCTACGTCAAAGCTTTTACAAAATCATCCACGAGTGCCGCCGGCATACTATTGCAGTTCCCATTTTATGCCGGAATAATGGGCATAATAATGGGTACCGGCCAATCGGGGATATGCTTGGGCAACCTTATAAGCAACGCCTGTATAGATATGTCTACCCCACAAACCTTTCCCTTACTCACATTTCTATCGGCAGGTTTGATAAACATATTTATCCCATCGGGTGGCGGACAGTGGGCAATACAAGCCCCTATTATGTTCCCCGCCGGAGCCAATCTTGGCGTTGACCCGGCTATAACAGGTATGGCTATTGCATGGGGCGACGCTTGGACCAACCTCATTCAACCATTTTGGGCTATTCCGGCATTGGCAATAGCCAAACTAAACGCCAAAGATATTATGGGTTTCTGCCTGATAAACTTGATAACAACAGGCATCATCATCTGCTTGGGACTGCTATTTTGGGTATAAATATCATTTTTATTGGTAAAACAAAATAAATGTAGTACCTTTGCAAAGAACTTTTATAGCAACCAATTGTTTGAATTTATTATTAATCAAATCAATAGATAACAACACACATTATGAGAAGCATAAAGATTATAACAACCATTATTGCAAGTATATTTATATTTGCATCATGCTCGATAAACGACACAAAGGAATCGCAAAAGCCGGGTTCGTCGGGAATGACATTGGAAATACTTTTGGTAGCCAATGAAAATATCTACACCGGCGAAACTAAGGATTTTATCGATTCGCTTTTCAAACAACCACAAGAAAACCTAAACCAACCCGAACCTATATTTAACGTGGTGAACATATCCAGCGCTCTGTTCAACAAATCAGATTTGTACAAAAAGCATCGCAATGTGATAATAATCGACGTTAATTCCAAAAACGAAAACAAGGTGTTTTTCCGTCGCAACGAATGGTCGTATCCACAAGTTGTGTTCCATTTCTCTATCAGTAAATTAAGCGAACTTCGCCCTCTGCTAACCAAACATTTCCAGCAAATAACCGACGAAATATACGACTACGAACGTATACGTATAAAAAACACAATGAAAAAACTTGAAAATACCGATATCACACGAGCATTGAAACAAAACTTCGGCTTTTGGATTACGGTATCAAACGAATTCCAACTATCGGTGCTGAAAGACAACTTTGCATGGGTTAGAAAGGAAGCCAAGGACTACAGCATTGGCATACTTATATACACCCAACCCTATCGCGACTCTATAGTATTTAGAGAGAACTACATACTGAACCAACTTGACACTACCATGAAATACAATATTCCCGGACCGCTTGATGGTACATACATGGCCATCGAACGACGTGTGGAACCAACATTCAAACAAATAAAACTCGACGACCGCTATTGTATCGAAACCCGTGGTCTGTGGCGATTGATAGGCGACTTTATGGGAGGTCCGTTTGTGAACTACACCTTCACTTCGCCCGACAACGAACAACTGATAATGCTTACAGGCTATGTATATTCGCCACGCAAACCTAAGCGCGACTTCCTAATGCAGGCCGAAAGCATTTGCCACTCGATAAAGTTCCTGAATAAATAAATAATCGCCATAACTAGTAAAAAGAGATAACTTGACTGTGATGTCAAGTTATTTCTTTTTTTGTTTCGAAGAATAACATTCCCTTTCCCCTACTTCCCCACCCATAACCCTGCGGTTTACGACCCAAAACTCCCATACTTACGACCCAAAAGTATGGGAGTTTTGACCCGTAAGTATGGCACTTACGGATGACAAACCGCAGGGTTGCGAAACAGAACTATAGCATTCGAAAAATACATCTATCCCGAATAGCCAATTCTGCTATAAAATCTGTAAGATACATATTGCGGTGTTCAACCGGTAGAGACAATGTGCACATCGTCTCAAACCTAATTGTTTCTATAAAAAAATATTCCCCAAAAACGCCATTATTCCAAAAATAGTTGTATTTTTGCAAACCATAACGCAAGGGATATCCAATACAAATATCCCAATATTTAATTAATAAACAATATAATAACAATATAAAGAAACAGACAGACAACAGATAAATCCATATAAATAAAATAAAGCATTAACTATTAGTCGCGTTCGAAAAAAGCCTGAGAAACTTGTTTTTGACTCTTTGAATAATCTAGTTCATGGATTGCTTTGTAGAGTAATGAACCCATACAATACATTGTTAGTGTTCACACTTAGGTGTGGATGCTCAGGTTGTATGGACGGTTTATTTTCTCAGGCAATCCGTGAACGCGAATGAACTCCACACCTTTTCTTTTACTTTTTTCTGAAACCATTGAATGCCCACTGCTTTTTTGTTCGAATGCGTATGTGCTTGTGCTATTTACGAATATTAATTTTTAAAACTTAAATAACAATGATCACAAACGTAAAAAAGCAAGCCGTAGCTTGCACAAAAACAGCAACCCTAAGAGGGAAATTAACCGA
>JAFWBF010000216.1 GCA_017507285.1 Bacteroidales bacterium
AACGATGGTAGACCAAGAAAACTCGCACAAACTATTTGAAAAAGTAGGTGAAGAAAACTTCGTGATCCTAAACAGCGAAAAACAATTGGTGGCTGCTTACCGCTGCATTGTGGGGTTTGAAAAAGACGAAGATGGCAAAGAGTATGTGGAACTATCGCCAAAATTGAGCTTCAACCTATATCCCGACGACAATTGTCGCAAACTGGTTGAGTCTATTCTTCGACAAGGATTAGAGAAATAAAACGTATATATCCACAACAGAAAAGGATTTGACCTTTCGGGTCGAATCCTTTTTTTGTTGTGGTGCAACACGGTTTATTGCACCACGCCGCATGGTACAAAGTATGATGCCCTATGGTACAAAGTATGGAGCCGCATGGTACAATGTTTGACTCCCCAAAGTCTTTGGCATACCTCCCCAAAGTCTTTGGCATACCTTTCCAAAGACTTTGGCAAACCATGCGAAAGTCTTTCGCCAATGCCGCCAAAGACTTTCGCAATACCTGCCAAAGACTTTCGCACACCAATGTTTATACCACGGAGCGTGAACATTTGTACCATGGAAAATCATGGTTTATACCATAGCCGCCCATCGAATGTGCCACACTCATGGAGTGCAACCCTGCGGTTTACGACCCGAAACTCCCATACTTACGCCCCGAAACCATGGCACTTTTGATGCCTAAACCGCATGGTTTTCCGGCACAACACAGCCACTGCCGGCAACCTTTCCACGGTGTGTTTGCACATCTCAATAATTTTTCCGAACTTTGCACCAAGGGTTTATACAGCAGCATTTTCGCATTCAACTGATTTGCACAAACTTTTACCCCTAAATAATATAATAGTATACTAATAATAACCAATTGAAATAAAAGATTAATTGTTATTTATTGAAATAAAAATAACGCTATATTATGATACAAGAAATAAAAGTAAAGAATTATCTTTCTTTCAGAGACGAAGCAACTTTTAGCTTCGAAGCTACGGAAGATACATTTGCCGAAGATTGCCAAGTTGTACAAATAGACGAAAAAACTCGCCTATTGCGTTTTGCCATTATATATGGATACAACGCCTCCGGAAAATCCAATTTACTCGAAGTCTTCAATTTCTTATCCGATTTTTGGCGGTACACCCCTGAAGAGTCTGAAAAAGGAACAAAAGTTATTCCTTTTAAACTTGACAATGATTCACCAAACTCCCCTTCTTGTTTCAAATTAGCTTTCTATGTAAACACAGTCAAATACCTATATCACCTAGAACTAGACACCAAGCAGGTATACTTGGAAAAACTTTCTTATTACAAGGAAGAGATGCCTATTATGCTTTTCGAAAGAAGCCTGAACAACGAAGGATTGTCGGTTATAGAATTTGGCACAGACAACAGCATAGGCAACTCTTTCAAAGAGCTTATAACAGGACATTGCCTGAAAAACATGTCGTTCTTTGCAGCAAGAGACAAAGTAAACGTCAGCCTTCCTCTGATAGACGCTGCAAAAGAATGGATGAAAACACAAATTATACCTGCTATAGATCAAAACACAGACTTAAGCAGTATTGCTGAATCGATGGCTTCAAAAAACCAATCTTTCAACGAATATATTACTGATTTTCTCAAAGATGCAGATTTCAATATCACGAAAATTTATTCAAAAAAAACAGCTCAAAAAATACCCAATGCGTTAGTTGAGTTTTTTATAATGAACGAAAACATAACCGATACAGAAAAAAAACGCATTCAGGATGAGAAAGTATATGAATTTAACCGTACGATATTTGAACATACTGTTGAAAATAAAAACGGAAAAGAAACATACTCGTTAGAAAAAAAAGAGCAATCAAATGGTACAATCCATACTTTTGGTTTGGAAGCAAAATTATATGAATTAATAAACTATAAATCAGTATTAACCATAGATGAAATAGAGACATCGCTTCATCCCGATTTACAAGAAAAAATATTGTACGAATATCTGAAAAATCATTCACGCACACAACTTATTATTACAACACATAATAACGATTTTCTAGATTTAACTGATGATTTGATACGGAAAGACTCTATATGGTTCATTGAAAAAGACAAGAGTGGAAATAGCGACTTATATAAACTGGTAGACTTCAAAGGTATAGAGAAAATAAATTCTTTACGAACAGCTTATAGATACAAAAGGTTTGGAGCAACAATGAAATAGCCATGAAAGAAAGAAATTTAGCACCAAACAGCACAAAAAAGAATAGTCGTTTTACTAAGAAACCTACTAGTTCTTTACATTCCACCACAATAGGATGCAGACCCCAAAGAAAAGGATTACCCTACATCATTACAGGCGGTAAGAATACCGAACGTTATTATTTTGAACATCTAAGTAATCTTACTGAGTATAAATTCACCGTAAGACCAAGATTTTGCAACAGCGAATCGAAGTACTACAAAGTGTTTCCCAAATGGATAGATGAAATACTAACCAATGCACCGGATACTAAAATATTTTGCGTATTTGACTTTGATACCATTTACAACAACAAGCAAAACATCGACAATCATAGAGCTTTTGAAAATAATATCAAAAAGTACATCAAGAATGGAAATGTCATTCTTTGCCCTAGTATGCCTTGTTTTGAATATTGGTTTCTACTACATTTTGATAATCGCACACGGTTATTTCCAAACAACAAGGAAGTGGCTCGCTTCTTATTAAAATGCGACATAAAATCTTATTTCCCCATACCTGTAAATATTTCGGCAGACGAATTTGCAGATATATTAAAAAACAGAGACTATCTTGAAAAGAAAGATTGGGTAGAAAAACTTTGCTCAGATGAAAAATTGAAATCGGCCGTTAAGCGAGCAAAAAGCAATATCGAAAAAGCAGAAAAAGAAAACACTTTGAATGAACAATCATACTCGTATGTATACAAATTATTCGAAGATTACGATACCCAAAAAATATAACGGCAATAACAAAACAGCTGTTTTTTGCACACCCGGGTTTCATCTTCACGATGGTATACCACAATTTGTTTTATACCCGGGTGTGAAACATTTTATGGTATACCATAAATTTTGCCATGAA
>JAFWBF010000217.1 GCA_017507285.1 Bacteroidales bacterium
CGGCACAGAAAGTCCATACCAATGCTCCTAATATAAGAGCCGTCGCTGTTTTGTTTATCTTCAGCGGATGTTCAAGGGCTATGATTGCATAACCGATGATAAACGTTGTAATAAGTGCATAAATCATAATGTGCTATTTTTTAATTATTATATATGTTATTTATGTTTCACTATTAGCGTTTTCTGTTGTTTTTGTTGTTGGCTCTTTGTCGTTCAAGTTCTTCGTTCATACGTTGCATTTCTTCGAGGCGTTGCATAAATTTCGATTTCTTTACCGGTTTGTTTTTGGCATTTACAGTAGCCAAACGTATCTTTTCGCGTATCTTATCTTCGCTAGTAAATTTGCGTATTGCCCACATTTGTATTATGGTTATACACATAGATAAGCAATAGTAGTAATTCAAAGCTGCCGAAAAACTATTCAAAGCAAACAACATGAATATAGGCATTGCATACATCATAAACTTCATACCCGGCATAGTATTAGTTTGTGCTTGTTGCTTCATTGTTACATGTGTATAAAGCATATTTACAGCAAACATAAGTAAGCACCAAAGACTTATATGGTCGCCATATAGTGGTATATTAAAACCAAAATTTAATATTGAATCGTATGTAGATAAGTCATTGACCCACCAAAATCCTTGTTGGCGAAGTTCTATACAAGCAGGGAAGAAACGGAACATTGCATAAAGAATTGGCAATTGCAACAACAACGGCAAGCATCCGGCCATAGGACTTACACCGGCTTTTTTATACAATGCCATAACTGCTTGTTGCTTCTTCATGGCATCTTCTTGCTTTGGATACTTGGCATTAATCTCGTTGATTTCGGGTTGCAACACACGCATCACCGCCGACGAACGGTACGACTTGAATGCAATGGGGAACAAAACCAATTTAACCAAGAGGGTAAGAACTAAAATTATAAATCCATAATTCCAATTGAATGATTCCAAAAAGTTAAATACAGGAATAATCACAAAACGATTAATCCAATGAAGCAAAAAGAAACCCCAACCAAGAGGTATCTGATGGTCTAGCTGCATTCCTATATCGGCCAATTCGCGATACTTGTTTGGTCCGAAATAGAACTTCATACCTACTGTATAGTCGGCTACAGACTCGTAAGGCAATCCTATCACTGCACTCATATCGCAAAGATAATGAGAATTTGTATCTCTTACATTGGTACGTGTTTCGAGGTCGGCATTGGAAAATTCTTTATCAGCTATAAGCACATTGCAGAAATATTGTTGCTTAAACGATATCCATTGCAACGGAGTATTTTGTTTTTCTACCTCATCGCGACCTTCACTTATATAATCAACATCATCACTTACCGGTTTATAGTATATTGATGAGGTACGACGTTCGTTTTCTTTGTTCTTTTCCTGACGTATCAATTCATTGTTCCAATACAAATCTACATAAGGTTGCACTTGTATCACATTGTTCAAGTCGTGGAAAGTGATATCGAAATCCACTAAATAACTTTCGGGATATACAATGTAACGGAATTCCAAATATTGATTTTCGTTGTATCCGGTCGAATCATCGGTATAAGCGCGCATGCTTATCACCAACGAATCTTTCTCTACATTCAAAGTTGCATCATCAGTAAGCTGAATATTATTGCAGAAAGTTTTGAATACAAGTTTTTCGGTATTGATAAGTTTATTGCCTTGGGCTAGGAACACGAGGTTTAGTTGTTCGCTGGGCGAAAGTAGTTGCAACGGCAAACTATCGTAGGTTCTATAGTCCGACAATATAGCCGATTTCACTCTCGCACCCAAGTTTGAGAATTCCAGGTTTAGCGTACTAGTGTTTACCGAAATTGTTACCGAGTCTCCTTCAAGGTTGTTTGAGAAAGCTCCAAGTTCATTTTTTGCCATCGCCAAAGCAGCCAAACGAATACTATCATTGGCCGATTGCAGTTGGCTTTCAAGTGTATTTTCTTGTGTCAATGATAGGTTTTGTGCTCTCTCTAACGAATCAATGCGCATTTGTTCGGCACGCATAATCGAGTCACGCCTAGCACGTTGAGCAGCTAACTCCTCCTCTGTTGGAGCAGTCCACCACATATAACCCATGAAAACTAAGAAAATTAGAATAAGTCCGATAATACTTTTTCTGTCCATATCTATTTTATTATGAATATATTATTTATCTTTTACAGTTCCAATTCAAAGGTGCAAAGATACTTGTTTTTTTTGAACTTACGGCAAATATTATCATCTTTTTTCGCCCCACGACAATGTATTTCTAAATAAAAGATTGTTGGATAAGGAAATATGTGTAATATTCAAAAGGATTTAATGTGTATAATAAAACATTATACATCACCCAAAACAAGGTTTCTACTCTTCCCTAATACGTTTTTCAATCAATGTGGTCGAAAATCCTGGAATGAAATCCAAGGTTACCACCTTTCCGCCACGTTCAGTTACTATATCATAGCCCACTATATCCTCAACTTTATAGTCGCTACCTTTGATAAGCACATCAGGCTGTAGAGTTTTTATAAGATTATAGGGTGTATCCTCGTCAAACATCACAACATAATCGATAAATAGAAATGAGGCCAACATCAGGGCACGGCTATATTGGTCGTTGATTGGCCTACGCGGACCTTTGAGGCGACGAACAGAACTGTCGGTATTCAAACCGATGACAAGATAATCGGCTAAATCACGACTTTTGGACAGATAGTCTATATGTCCTTGATGTACAAGATCAAAACATCCATTGGAGAAGGCAAATGTTTTACCCTCCGATTGTTTAACTTCCATAATAGAACGTAATTCTTCGGGACTCAATATCTTGTTTTTTATTATCTCCAAATGTTTCATAACCATAATTATTGATTGGCAATTTTGTCGTTTTTCTTTTTTATCAAAGGCAGTGCTATAAGATATCCCATACCAAACACCAATGTAACTATCTGTTGTACGCCCCATGATATCCAACCTAATGCATAGCCAATAGGTTTGGCTATCTTATATATAGCCAATGTTTCGGCAATAAGTGCAGGATACAAACCTATACCTCCCGGTGTTACCATCATACCCACCGAACCGAATATATAAACCATTAAAGCGGTAACAAGGGTAAGGTGCATAGTGTCGGGCAAGACCATAAATACTATATATCCTCCCAAGAAATATAGAAAATAAATAAGCAAACTATATATCACAAAAAGCCATGGGCGACGCAAGTGAAGGATACTTTTTATGCCTTGCCAAAAATCCATAATTGTTGTCTGAACTTTTACAAACAAAGGTATTTGCATAAGTTTTTTACGGAAAATTCGATATATTGCTATGCACGACAACAATCCGAAAACACCCACAAATGCAAGAGTTAGCAAGCTGGGAACTGCCATCTTTTGCGACAAAGCATCATAGAGATAATCTTTCAACAAATTAAACTCCAACACCAAACCCAAAAGAACAGTAAGTGCAAAGCCTATCAAATCTATTACACGTTCGGTAATCACCGTACCTAACGACGTTTGGATAGGTATTTTCTCGTATTGGTTAAGTACACCGCAACGTAACACTTCGCCCAAGCGTGGCACTGCCAAATTGGCCAAATAGGCTATCATCACAGCACCAAAAGTAGTGGAAATACGAGGCTTATAACCTAATGGCTCAAACAAAAGCCTCCACCGTAAAGCACGTACCAAATGGCTGATAACACCGGTAACAAACACTACAGCCACCCAAAAATAGTTCACACTGTCAAAGGCTTGCCATATCTGAGCTTTCTCGTCCGAGGTAAGTTTGGACAAAAACCAATAGATAAAAAATATACCTAAGCCAATAAAGAACACAAACTTAACAATATTGCCAATCTTTTTTCGCATAGGTATTAACTGTATTAAAAAACAAATTTATTGATAAGTGTTTAGCGTAACCTATTATCTTTTGGAAACACTACCGATGGTGTGAATGCTTTAGCTTCTTCGAAATCCATCGAAGCATACGAGGCAATGATAATAAGGTCGCCCACACCGGCCTTATGAGCCGCTGCACCGTTGATTCCTATAATACCGCTTCCTCGCTCGCCTTTTATAGCGTATGTACTAAAGCGTTCGCCATTGGTGATATTATAAATATCAACACGCTCATTCTCGATAAGATTAACGGCATCCATCAAATCCTCGTCGATAGTGATACTTCCGATATAATCCAAATTAGCTTCAATTACTGTAACTCTATGAATCTTAGATTTTAGTACTTCTATAAACATACTCTATATTTTTTGCAAAGGTACAAATTTTTTTACGTTATTGCGAAATATCATCACTTTTATTGAAAATTGTTATACATATTATTTATTATCAAGATATTATATCATCAGTTTTTTTATAGTCCAAAAGCAATTCAAAATCCGCACACATCCCAAATCCAACCTACCACATAGTCGTTGCCCGATACAATACATGAAATAAAAAACATGCAACTGTAAATCCTTTGAGTATCAAATAACCAAATTATATTCTAATACCCGATTATCGAATCGGCAGAAAAATAACGGTAAAACATATAGCCTAAGACGTACCCAATCGTATACTACAAGTAGCATAGAAAGAAAATAAAAAAGCGGTTGAATCATATTCAACCGCTTTCTCTCTAATGTTTCAATTTCAATTATGCAGGGTTGATAGCTCCAACAGGGCATACATCGGCACAAGTTCCACAATCTACGCATTTATCAGCATCGATTTTGTAGATATCGCCTTCAGATATTGCTCCAACAGGGCATTCATTTATGCATGTTCCACATGCTGCACAATCATCACTAATTTTATAAGCCATTTTTAATCTATTTTTAGGGTTAATAATCTGTTTGCAAAGATAGTCATTTTATTGCTATTGGCAATGATTTTGCGATAGTTTTTTTTTCATTGATTGTAATAATTTAACGTGCAATATCTTATAAACAACCATCAATATTCAAACTCATCGTTTCTATCAACATATTTAGCCAATCACTAGTTCAAAAAATTGAATTTTCGAGGTATTTTTACTGCAAATTTTTCAACAATTCGCCCATCACTCTGCGTGCCGAACTACCTTCGTAAAGTATCTTGTATGTAGCCTCCACTATAGGCATTTTTATTCCTATTTGATCGACGATTTTCTTTAAACATTTGGTAGCATAATAACCTTCGGCAACCATTTTCATTTCCAACTGAGCACCTTTCACCGAATAGCCGAAACCTACCATATTTCCGAATGTACGGTTGCGACTATGTTGCGAATAAGCAGTAACCAAAAGGTCGCCCAAATACGAGAAACGATCCATTTGCCTACCTTCCATGGGATAAAGATAGTTTACAAAGTCTGTCATCTCCAACATTGCATTGGATATAAGTACAGCAAACAAATTGTCGCCATAACCCAACCCTTTACATATCCCGGCAGCAAGAGCATAAATATTTTTAAGCACTGCGGCATACTCTATTCCATGTATATCCTCCGACAGAGCTGTTTTTACGTATCGGCATTGTATCATATCGGCTACTCTCATAGCCAAATCCTTATTTTTGGAGGCCACTGTAAGGTAGGTAAGTTTCTGCTGAGCAGTTTCTTCGGCATGAGAAGGCCCACTTATTATGGATATTCTATCGTAGTTCACACCAAACTTATCATGAAAATAATCTGCAACAATCTGATTTGTTTGAAGCACTATACCTTTGATTGCAGAATGCACATTCTTTCCTTCAAACATCTGTGGCGTTACATTCATCAACGAATCGTCCAAAAAAGCAGAGGGAACTACAAATAACAAGTCGTCTGATTTTTCAATAACTTCGCATATATCGCTCGAAAAATGTATTCTTTCCACCTCAAAATCCACTTCACTAAGATATGTAGGATTATGACCTGTTTCTTTCAATCCATCTACTATCTCGGGCTCACGAATCCACCAATTTATTGTTGTATCGGGGTGTTCCAAAACAATTTTTGCCACGGCTGTGGCCCAACTTCCACTTCCAAATACTCCTATCATTATATACTAATTATCTTTATTACAAACATTTCGAACCGCATAGTGCTATTCGATATTATTTGCAAAGTTACATTAAATTTTGGATAATCGCAAGAACACTATCACCTAAGAGACCGTTCGAAGTGTTTTTTCATATATTGAGGCGAACCTAATAAGCCTCAAATTGTTTAAAAACCGAGATATAATACTAAACCAAATAGATATGAAAAAGATTTTATTGTTCGGCACCATAGCCGGCATTTTAATGTTTTGCCAATGTGGCAAACACCAATCTAAATCACCCTTTGTGGGCAATTATAGTGTGGAGATGGATCTCTCATACCTTGATACTTCATCGCCTTATGCCGATATGTATTTCTTATTGGCTGCAATGGTTGATTCGGCCAATAGCGGTGATCTTATTCCTTATCAGATTTCTATCGACGACACATCATTGACAAGCTACTATTCCAAGAACGAAAAATTTTCGTATTCTTATACTTACAATAAAATAAACAACAATTATTACCAACTTACTCTTGATAAATCCGACACCATAGACCTAGAAATTCAAGGCAACAATGTTGTTATGATTTTTCCCGATGATATGGCTTTTCTACTACATAAGAAATAGAAAAAGAGCTGTTCCATTACAGAACAGCTCCCATTTAATAATTTAAAATCATGAAGCTATGAAAAGAATTATTCTTGATTATTTTTTTCCATTTCTTCTTTCAAGTTAGCCAAAGCATCTATATCACCCAAAGTTGTTCTTTCTAATGTGTCGTTCAACTTCTTAACAGCTTTTTTGGTGTTCTTTTCTCTCTTGCTTTCAGCTTCTTCATTAGCTGCTTTTTCTTCAGCTATAGCGTCTTGGAAAGTGCGATAGTGCGAAACGATGATTTTCTTGCTTTCTTTCGAGAACTCGATTACTTTGAAATCCAAAGTCTCATCTACGCGAACTTTGGTTTTATCTTCTTTTTCCAAATGACGAGTAGGTGCAAAACCTTCAACGCCGTAAGGCAAAGCTACAACAGCACCCTTGTCTGTTATATTGGTTACAGTTCCTTTATGAACAGAGTTTACAAGGAATATTGATTCGAATACATCCCATGGATTTTCTTCCAATTGTTTGTGACCTAAGCTCAAACGACGGTTTTCAACATCTACTTCCAATACAACAACTTCGATTTTGTCGCCTATTTTTGTAAATTCGGCAGGATGTTTGATTTTCTTAGACCATGAAAGGTCAGAGATGTGAATCAATCCATCAACACCTTCTTCCAATTCAACAAAGATACCAAAATTGGTAAAGTTGCGAACGATAGCTTCGTGCTTAGAATTTACCGAATATCTGTCGGCTATAGACAACCATGGATCAGGTATCAATTGTTTTATACCCAACGACATTTTGCGTTCTTCGCGATCAAGAGTCAATATAACAGCTTCAACTTCGTCGCCAATATTCATAAAGTCTTGTGCCGAACGTAGGTGTTGAGACCATGACATTTCAGATACATGTATCAAACCTTCAACTCCGGGAACAACTTCTACAAATGCGCCATAGTCAGCAATAACTACTACTTTACCTTTTATGTGGTCGCCCACTTGTAGGTTAGCATCCAAAGCATCCCATGGATGAGGAGTCAATTGTTTTAGACCCAAAGCTATGCGACGTTTAGTTTCATCGAAGTCAAGGATAACAACATTGATTTTTTCGTCCAAGTGTACGATTTCTTCAGGATGGCTGATGCGTCCCCAAGAAAGGTCGGTAATATGGATAAGACCGTCAACGCCACCCAAATCGATAAATACACCGTAAGATGTGATGTTTTTAACGATACCTTCCAATACTTGTCCCTTTTCAAGTTTAGCGATAATTTCAGCTTTTTGAGCTTCAATTTCGTCTTCGATAAGGGCTTTGTGCGAAACAACAACGTTTTTATATTCGTGATTGATTTTTACCACTTTGAATTCCATTGTCTTATCAACGAATACATCGTAATCGCGGATAGGCTTAACATCGATTTGAGAGCCGGGCAAGAAGGCTTCGATGTTATCGAATACATTAACGATAAGACCACCTTTGGTGCGGCATTTAACGTATCCTGTGATAATTTCTTGTGATTCGAAAGCTTCGTTAACACGTTCCCATGATTTAAGGATGCGTGCTTTTCTGTGCGAAAGCAACAATTGTCCGTTTGAATCCTCTTGGCTTTCTACGTAAACTTCAATCTTATCTCCGGTTTTCAATTCAGGATTGTATTTCACTTCAGATGCAGGTATAACACCGTCTGATTTGAATCCAATGTTTACAACTACTTCTCTATCGCTGATAGATACTATAGTTCCTTCGATAATTTCTTGTTCTGTAATTTGATTGAAAGTTTTTGCGTAAGCTTCATCTAATTTTGCTTGCTCAGCTTCCGAATAAAGGGTTGTTTTTTTTCCTATAGAATTCCAATCGAAATCTTCTAGGGGTTTGATGTTTTTTAAATCCATCAGTTTTTTTGTTTTTTTTGTAACTGCTTACTCAGTTGGGTTTAACTTTATATTATCTAACAAATATCTAATTACTAATTCATTAGTAAGCATGATAGTAACGAGATACGATTTGCAAAGTTATACTTTTTTTCCGAACTATGCAAATGCTTTGCCAAATTATTTTCTGTTTTCATGCAACTTAGCCATTGGAGGAATTAATATCATACCACCACAATATTTATACCCTACTACCAATCGACTAATGATAGGGTGTTTTTAGGTCGACGGTATACCGTCAATCGCAGACCGATATATAGCCTCAAATTTTCCTCTCGAAGGAGATGATTTTTCCTCTCGAGGGTGATTCAACTACTACGTGATGTAGACGAATCGCCCTAGTGAAGGAATTTTATCGCACAGTTTCGGAACGCTTATATCAAAATAAATTGTGTATCTTTGCAAATGATAAATGAAACAATGGTCTAACTAAATAATTGATTTATTTTATGATAATTACATTAATATTCTTATTCTATTGTATATTTGTAACTCTGTCGGTAATGCTTATTTTCCGCTCAAAGAACAAGATCAAGAATTTGTTTGAAAAATACAACAGAGATTCTACCGATTTAGGATTGAGTAATTATTTAACTATCTACAAGGAGCTGAAGGTTAAGGCTCAGGAAAGGACTTTGCCGGAGGAAGATGCCGAGGCTTTCGATGCTTTAAACAGAGTTTTGAAGATGGTTTTATTAAACACTATGACGGCTATTGTGGTGTGTGTGATTTTTATGCGTCTTTTTTATATAGGATAAAAGAAGTTCCAAATCGGACGATTTTCTTTTTTTCGTCCGATTTGGTTTGAGGTATATTCTGTTATTTGTTTCGTTCGGCATAGTGCTTAGAGTCGCCGTGGGCGTTGTAGCCTATTTCGCACCCTATGGCTTTGATGGCTTGCTCCAATTGTTCGTGATAGGCAAAGGCATCGTCTTTTACCACCGTTTTGTTTTGGTATAAAAAGTATTGTTCTCTAAAACTTTGAGGTGTAACGTTTGGCATTATTATATTGGCTCCTACCACTATTGCTTGCTCTCGGGCATCGGCTCTAAGAGTTTGTAAGGCAGTGGTGGCGGCTATATTTATGTCTTTCATCATTATCCGCAGTATGGCCACCATTTTCAGACTCAAGTCTAAGCGTTGCTCTACGCTTGGCAACAGATGTCGGTATTGGTACAGCGGCGTGTCGCTATGTTCTATATAAGGCCCCATGCCTACCATATCTACATCTAGATTTTGGAGAAACAGCAGGTCGTTGGCCAAATGGTCGAGGGTTTGAAACGGCAAGCCTATCATCACCCCGCTACCTACTTGGTAACCCACTTTTCGCAGGGTGTGCAATGCCTGTAGGCGAATATCGTAACTATGAGTGTCATCGTCCGGATGCAGCTTATAGTACAGTTCTTTGGTTGAGCTTTCTATACGTAGCAGATAGCGTTTGGCACCGGCTTTGAACCATCGGCTGTAGGTTTCTTCGGTTTGCTCGCCCATTGATAGGGTTATGCCTAATGCATTGTCGGTTTCGGCATGTATGCGTAGCAGCAACCGTTCGATGGTATCAACAAATGATGGTGTCATCAGCTCGCCCGACTGCAACACCATAGAGCCATATCCCAGCTGCTTTATATATTTGGCGGCCTGCACCACCTCATCGTCGTCCACAGTATAACGGTTCACCTTCGCATTGCCCAAACGTATGCCACAATAGTAGCAGTTTTTGCGACATTTGTTGGAATATTCCACCAGCCCACGCAGATACACCTTGTTGCCTATATATTTGGCTTTCACCTCGGCAGCTTTGGCATATATCAGCTGCCGGTCATCACCATCGGCGGCCAGAAGTGTTACAAGGTCGGAATGCGAAAAGGCATTTTGTTCTATTATCTCGGCTACTGTTTTCATGTTCGAAGTTTATTTATATTTAAACTCTTCTATATCTCTACGTTCGCGTTTGGTAGGACGGCCTGCCCCACGGTCGCGTTTTTCAAAACCATATTGTCTCACCATCTGTATACGTTCGTATTCCTCTTCGGGCGTAAGGTCCACAAGGTAGTCGGGCACCAATTTGGCAGCCACACGGCTGTTGGGAAATCCCTTTACCTCTACAGTTTTGTGAAGCTGATTTATTGATATATCGTATACCTGTCCGGGCTTGGCATCGTGCGA
>JAFWBF010000218.1 GCA_017507285.1 Bacteroidales bacterium
CTCCGGGATATGTAGGCTACGACGAAAGCGGACAACTTACCGAGGCTGTTCGCAGAAAACCATACTCTATTGTCCTCTTCGACGAGATAGAGAAGGCACACCCCGATGTGTTCAACATACTGCTCCAAGTGCTGGAAGATGGCAGGCTTACGGACAACAAGGGACGTATTGCCGACTTTAAGAACACCATCATAATAATGACTTCCAACATGGGTTCCAACATCATTCAGGAACGGATGATGAATGTAGACCCTATAGATGCCGACCGAGTTTACAACAGCACTAAAGCCGAGGTGATGGAACTACTTCGACGTACCATTCGACCGGAGTTTTTGAATCGTATCGACGAGATAATAATGTTTACTCCTCTGTCGAGAAACGAGATAAAAGATGTGCTACGAATACAGATGCGTACGGTGGAAGACATGCTGGCCAAGAATGATATACACATCACTATCACCGACGAGGCGTTGGAATACCTTGCCGAGATAGGCTACGACCCTGCTATGGGTGCTCGCCCCGTAAAGCGTGTTATCCAGCGGAGGATACTCAACGAGCTTTCCAAGGAAATACTCGCCGACAAGATTCGCCCCGCCGACAACATTGTGGTGGATGTGTTTGATGGTAACTTCGTCTTTTACAATTCCGACTACAAGAAGTAGCCCTTGCCACTATATGTATCAATGAAAGCAGAGACGCAGTTTGTTGCGTCTCTGCTTTTTTTGTTATTTTACATTTTACTGAGATTGTAGTATTCTATATCTATAAACCCAAAAAGGAATTAATTTTACCGATGGTTTTCACTGATATTCCATCTTGAAACTCTTTGCCGTTGAATAGAGATTTGCAGGAATAGTATTTATGTTTACCGCTCTTATTTATCACAACTAATGCAGGGAAACTACTTATTTTGTATCTATTAAATATTCGTTTACGTTTATTGGGATTCAAATCGTAGTATATGGTAGGTGTGTCTTTTCCTACAAAATACTGTTTCAATGTCGATTCTATATTGCGCATTGTCATTTTATCGGCTCCTTTTATAAGAGATACAAATTGTATATCATTATTGTCCGAACATATTTTGCTACAATGCGAAATCAATTCTATTACACAATCGTGGCAGCAAAATGTGTCGTAGCACATTATCATGTACTGAGTGCCCTCTTCGATATTCTGTTCCTCGCCATTTATGGAATAGAGTTTCAGGTTTCCTACCGACGAGTTTAGCAACACCGATAATAATATACTTAGAAATGATACTTTGATACTCATTATTTTAATAAGCTATGATTAAAAACTATTATGCGGAAATGAGGAGCTTTGGTAGATAACCATTCCTCGTGTTTGTTCCAATATTCGAGACGGGTAATACCAATGGGATTTATTCCTACTCCTTGCACGTCTAATTTTACAATCTTGTCATCGAAGAAATGAGTTTTGCCATTAAAGAAATTTACATCTAATCCGTTGGGCTTAAGGGGTTCTGTTTGTTCTTGTTCGGTAAGTTTATTGTATTTGTATTCCGATATGTCGGAAAGATTTCTTACCCATTTCCCATCTGCTTTTTTCCAAGTGTCCACCGAATTGTAGAAAGTGCTTTCTTCTCTTTTACTTGTTATTACTGCAATTATATTATTGGTATCGGGCATATAAATGAAATTCAGCTTTGTGGCAGAATAGAAATGTTTGCGTATATACTCCATTACATCCACAGGTTGAGGACCTTTCTTCAATGCTTTTTTCTTTACCTTATCGGGAATGGTTACCCAATTTTCATAATCGGCATAGCCTATGCTATCTATTATATCTAAGTTATTGTTGTAGAACAAAAACGAGTATTCATTGCGGTTGGCAAATAGGATAATATCATCTTTGTTGTCGATATACTTAAACGGATTAAAACAAGATATTAGCGATGTGTTGTAATGTGGATATAATTTTTTGTATATTTTACCGGTGTTTGTATTCATAAGGAAAATGGAAACTCTTTGTTTGGTAAGTCTTGTTTCCACATAATTGTTGGAGAATAGCAGTGTGCTGTCGTTCAGAAGAATTATGTGTCTGAATGCTTCGGGTACATATATTTCTTTCTCAAACCGATATGTGCTATCGTTTTGCTTGTCATATACCAGCACATGTTCATAAAACGAAAGAAACAACATCGTATCGTTGCAGGCAATTGATTTAAATTCATAGCTTTGAAGTTCTTCTAATTGACGGGAAATGCCGGGGCGAACAATGCGAGTTGATTCTAACTTATAGGTATCCACATTGAGATTGTATATAGTAATGGTATCAATATCATACTTGCGATTGTAGTATGTAAATACAACATTTCTCCCATATTGAGTGGAAACAATGTTGGTGCTATATGATTTGCTTTCCAAGTGTTTCAATAGTATTACGGAATCAACATAGGTGTAATCCGATAAAGAATTTTGGGCTATAGAAGTATTTATCGAAATGACAATACTTGCTATAGTCCAAATAATATGATTTTTCATAACTATTTTATTTAATCAATTAATGTTTTGTGATGCAAAGTTACGTATTTATTTTTTAATTACCGAATATTTTCAAAGAAAAATTTTTATATAAATCAAAATTAATTTGTTTACACACTGCAAAACAGCTTACTATAAGAAATGAAAACTATATAAACCCAAGGCTTTTTCACCAATAATACACAACATTGTGGTGATGTGTTTGATGGCAACTTCGTCTTTTACAATTCCGAATACAAGAAGTAGCCCTTGCCACTATATGTATCAACGAAAGCAGAGACGCAACAAAATGCGTCCCTGCTTTCGTTGTTTGAACAATAAGGCGTTGTTTCACTTCTTTCCGCTGCCCTGTTTACATTCCCCCATTCCTTCTGCCGATAAATGCCCAATCTTATATCTGCTTGCTTTTCAGTGAATATGAACTTCGTTCGGGAATGATGCACAACTTTGTTCGAAAGCGATAGTCCAAAGAGTTCGAATACGATAGTCGACAAACTTCGATTGTGCAACTCTCCTTATGCCATAAGGAAGCCTTCCTTATGGCATAAGGACACCGCCCTTATGCCATAAGGACACTGCCCTTATGGCATAAGGAGACTATCGCTCTCGAAGTTTGTCGACTATCGCTCTCGAAGTTTGTCGACTATCACACTCGAAGTTTATCGACCATCACTCTCGAACAATGTGTTTTTATGTTGCCTACATTGCTTTTTCCTGCAAAAGGATATTTTCGGTCTATTCCAGCCACAAGTTGCAAAAAGAGAGAGATACCGTTTGCAGCATCTCTCTCTTTTCCACTCCTTTCGCCGTCAGCCTATGCTTTGCCGGTACTGCGAAATTCTTTCTTCTAGGTTGGCGATATGTTGTGCCATCATTACGTCTTGAATTATAGTGCTGTCGTCCATTTCTCGGCTGTCTATCAGTGCCTGAATGTATTCGTGTTTGCTTTCTTTGGTTACTATGGAGGGTATTAGACCCAGCTGCCACTGTACAATATTCATAAGCAACCTCGATGTACGCCCATTGCCGTCTACCCACGGATGTATGGTTACCAGTCGGAAATGTGCTTCAAAACTAAGTATGTAACATGCAGTCTTATCATTTCGGTCTATTGCCGAAATCTCGTTGTTGAGCCATAGGCAGAAGTCCTCAACGGCATTAGGTACCTTCTGAAAAGCCATGTAGCTCTTGCCACCTATGCCTGCACTTACATTGCACAGCCTTAGTTCTCCCTTCGACGAATCGAAGTTGCCACCCAATACCGAATACTCCGACCCTGTCCGTTGCATTACCTTGGACGATAGCCGGCATAGCAAATCGGCGGTGTAGGGTTGTGCTGTTTTTACCCATTCAAGGGCAAACATATAGGCGTTCTTTAGGTCGAGGTTCATCATTTGCTCTACAATGCTTTTGCCTTTGGCTGTGATACCCTCGTCGAAAAGTAGTTGGTTTTCCACTTCCGTGATGGTCGAACCCTCGATGGCTGTAGAGTGGGTAACAAGCGAATAGAGGTAGAACTTGTTGTAATCCACCTGTTGTTCAATGCCCGAAGCGGTGTATAGGTTTAGGGTGTCGTTCAGTTTCTTGTCTATGTCCTTCATAATGCCGTTATTTTATCTTGCTAAATATACATCGAAACTTCGTCGATTGTTTTTAATCTGTAGAATGTTTTTTTGTCGGGCGAGATAAGAACTATTGTTGGGTATTTGTAGGTGCCAAATATTTTTCCGAAACCTTTAGAATGGTATAGTATATGGTTGATGTTGAACCTGCCTACTACGGGCAGAAGGGTTTCGGTGTTGCCTGCAATGGGGTTTATCATCATAAGCTTTATGTTGTGTTTTTCCATGTATTCCAAACCTATCTTTTCGGTATTGTTAGACAGACTGTTCATTTCTTCAAAACAAGGTCCACACCCCAAAGTCCAGAAATATAACATAGTCCACCCGTTGTGGCTTCTAAGTGTGGTGGTGTTTCCGTCGGCCAGCGATACAATAGGATAGTCCAACACAGTGTCGTTCAGTTCCTCACTCTTTACATTATGGTAAGTCCAGCTGAGGGGCAAACTATCAGTATTGTTGTGTCGGCTATAATTTTTATACTTCTCTTGTTCAAAGTTGAATATGGAATCTATGATATTTCTGTTGTCTTCGAAAGTAATATTAACCTCTATTTTCTTCTTTTGCCAAGCCTCGTTGCCTGGATAATCCATTGGGCGAGAATGGATGTATTGCAAACGTTTTTCTACATTGTTGTAGTAGTAAGTTATTGTAATGTAGTTTGGAATGTCAAAACTCTCGGTGCTGTCGTTATAAATGTGTCTTTTATTGTCGTATGATATGGCTGTATAAGAAACGTTGTTGATTACGGTGTCGAACATATTATTGAATAAAATGTACATAAACTCAGTATCCGTGGCTTTTTTCTGCATTATCAGCTGTGGAAAGTTGTCGATATGAAGCATACAATAGTTGTTATACCGCCAATGTGCACTATATCCAAAGTCTATCCCATCTTTGTCTTCACCAAAGTTCAGGGAACCATTACATCTACCCTTCATGAGTTCCAGACTTTCGTTGTTGATGAATTTGAAGTATTCTTTTGAAAAGAGATAATATTGTTGAGAGAAATAATCATCCAAAAAAGCAATTTCATTCTTGTTCTTCATTACCTTTTTGGTAAAGGAGTTTGACGCATTATACGGGATGTCAGCATCTTC
>JAFWBF010000219.1 GCA_017507285.1 Bacteroidales bacterium
ATAATGAGTTTTTAAGTTTCTCAAATTACAAAAAAAGACCCAAAGCTATGGGGTTATAGTTTGAATATTAGTTGTAACGAGTTTTCTTCAATATTATAAATAGTATCTCTCCTACCTAGAACACCGCCGATGGTACATAGTCTATTGCCCCTACAGTCATAAAGCTCTTGAGGAACATCCCTGCATGTTGTGTTTACAAAAAGGAAACCATCTTTGTCTTTCTGATACTTACACGAATATATTTCATCGGCAGAGCATCCTTTTTCATATAACTTGTTCAGTTTTTTCTTCAACCAGTCCAATTCTTCGAGAGGATTCAATGTTTGGCAATGACATTCATTACACTGCTTGTTTGCTTTCATAAACAGTGCGGTCAATATCCGTGCTTGACGTTTGGATACCTTAAAACAATGGCTAGTTCCATCTATACTTAATTTAAAAGTTCCATTACCTTTAGAAAATAAAAAACGGTATACTTTTCCATCTGAGTCATATACCTTAACAACTTTGTTTGAAACAAATTTGGCTTTAATAGGTTTTGTTCTTTTGATTGCTTTCAAAAAAATATCAACGTCCAAACCGTATCTCAAATTTGTATCCAACCGAATGCGGTGGACAGCCTTGGTTATGGAATCATATTCTGTTTTGAAGGTGTAATAAAATTCGCCTTTGGATGGATTTTTTATTTGACATATATCGTCAAAACCAACATAGCTCCTACACGAAGTACATAGGCCTACAAGCACCATTATTATTGCCAAAATATTAGTTATTCCTTTCATAACATTGTATTTAACCTTGGTTAGAGATTCAAAATAAATATTACAAAGGTATGGAAATAAAAAGGATTGTGTATTTGAAAAAAAGTTAATGACAATTATTTTCTAGGGGAATATATAGAGCAGAAATTTAGATCGTGATGTAGATAAATTTTCATCGTGATGTAATTTCATCTAGATCGTGATGTAGACAAATCTTCCTCGCGATGGAATTTTCACGTTCCGGCAAGTGGCAAAGAACGTGCATACCACGTGCTGTTCACCCCTAACGAAAGGGGACGATAAAACACTGTGGGCATACTGATGTGGAAAACTTTAGGGCAAAGATGTGCAAATACGAAAATATTTATGTATATTTGCAGATATTTTGCCGATGGGCAGAGATATAGTAATATGCAAAATATCAAACTGATTCTGCCTTTTCGAGACGAAAAACATATTCAAAAACAATATAAAACAATGAAATATAAACTAATCGACCGCTACATTTTGGGCAAGTTTCTGAAAACCTTCTGTGCCGCCATTGGGTTGATTATAGTCATTGTAATAGTTTTCGATATATCGGAAAAGTTGGACGACTTCCTTAGCCGCAACGCCCCTCTGAAGTTGATTGTATTTCAATATTACTTGAATTTCATACCAAGCTTTATCAATTTGTTTGGCCACTTGTTTGTGTTTATATCGGTCATCTTTTTTACATCCAAGATGGCGGGCAACACCGAGATTATAGCCATATTGGGCAATGGTATCAGTTTTCGCCGAATGCTGGTTCCATACATGTATGGAGCGGCAATAATAGCGACGGTAATGTTTATTTTTGGCAACTTTATAATACCTATAAACAACACGTATGTAAAAGATTTTGAGCGAAAATATATCAAAAACCGCTATCAAAACAACATGCGCAACATACATATTCAGACAGAGAAAGATACGCAGATATACATAGAAAGTTTTGACAATAAGAACAATATAGGCTACAAGTTTACAAAGGAAATATTTTCGGACAAAAACGAGTTGCTTACCAAAGTAACGGCTGACCAAATAACTTTCGACAGCACCACCAACCAATGGAAGATATTCAACTATACTTGCAGGCACATCAACGGCATGGAAGAAAGTTTTATTCGTCGCCCCGACACGGTGCTAAACCTTGGGGTAACGCCTGCCGACTTTAACATCAACTACACAAGTGTTGAAACGATGAACTTTTTCAAACTAAGAGATTTTATAAAACAAGAACAGCAGCGGGGTTCGCACCTTGTAGTGTCATACAAGATAGAGCATTACCAGCGGCTTCTCAACCCCTTAGCTATAGTGATAATGACGCTTATAGGCGTTGCCGTTTCGTCGCGAAAAATGCGAGGCGGAGTAGGCATACATATAGCCATAGGCATAGCTGTGGCATTCTCATTCATTGTGTTTATGAAAGTTACCACAGTGTTTGCCACCAATGGCAACCTTAGCCCATTCATGGCCGTGCTGCTACCACAGATAATATATGCCGTGGCAGCATTAATACTTATAAGAAAAGCTCCTAAATAGAAACCATAACAAATAATAATATAGCAACTATGAGTATTTTTAATTCGATAGCATACGCAGTAATGAAAAGCCGACACACAGAAGTGGAACGGACGATAAACAACCCGATAGAGGTTCAGAACGATGTGTTTCACCAACTTATAGCTGCCGGCAAAAATACCGAATGGGGCCAAAAGCATGATTATGGCAACATCAAATCATGGGACGATTACAATCAAAAGGTGCCCATAAACGAATACGAAGCTTTCATTCCCTACATTCAACGGATGCAGCAAGGCGAGCAAAACCTACTATGGAACAGCCCTATAACCATGTTTTCCAAATCGAGTGGCACCTCGGGACGTGTAAGCAAATTTATACCCGTAAGCCACGAAGCCCTAAAGCAATGCCACTACAAAGGAGGTGTGGATATGCTTATAATATATTGTAATATGTATTCGGTATCCAATATATTTGGAGGCTACAACCTTGCCCTTGGTGGCAGCAAACAAAGCAAACCA
>JAFWBF010000220.1 GCA_017507285.1 Bacteroidales bacterium
CGAGTCGACTCCGACACTTCCCCGAGTCGACTCGGCGGCGGCGCGGAGTCGACTCCTATACCTACAACCAGTCGACTCGGCGGAGCGTTCGAGTCGACTCGAAAATACAAGGGTTGCAACCCGTGGGAAATAAAAAAAAGGGCAACAACCCTGTACGAGCGTTACCCTTTTTCCGTATTTATGAAAAAAGTTTTATTTTACCACCTTTATTGTTTCGCCATGATCTTTAATGATGGCACGGTACCACCATTCCGGATATTTAGGTTGTTCGGGGAACTCGCATTGTCCGGGACGATATTGGCTTTCAAGGAATTTTCCATCCTTTTCTTTCTTCACGTTACCGTCAATGTATTTTACCATCAAGAAGTTGTCAAGTTTCTTCCATTCGTTGAACATAAGTTCGGCTTGAGAGTTGGAGAATTGTGTCAGCATATCTATAACAGCTGCAGTATCTTTAGTAGAAGCAAGTTCTTTTTCAGCCACTTTGTCGAAAGCTGCCACAGATTTTACAAATCCGCTTTCCAAACGATCTTGAACTTTGATGATGTCTTTTATCATATCGTTGTAGCGAGAGTAAGCAAAATTGGTAACGCGGTTGAACAACCAGAAAGCCGAAGTTTCGGAATATTCTACCATGCTTCCGTTACCTTCGCGGAAACACAAAGGTATTTTATTGATACCGCAATACATAGGAGCATATACAGTGCTATAGGTGTCGTCTACACCAAACCAAAGTATACCACCAATGATGTTTGGCAACCACGAGCGACATTGAGCCACGAATGAGAAACCGGTTTGTTGGGTAGAAGTAGCACGTTCGTGTACATATTCAACTCCATCTACAGTCCAACCCATAGGTCTCCAACGGTAAGGACATTGGTAAGGGCCGGCACCAAGGTCTTTGGTCATATCCATAGCAGTACCTTCATAATGGTCGCGCATCATAGCCATAACATCTTGCAGGCTAAGTTTTTTGTCGGGTTTAATCCACAAAGGCATACGAGTAGTGAAGTCGTGACCCATAGCATATTTTTCGTATTGTTTCATATTAGAGTTTACTCTGTTGAAGAAAGCATATACGCGAGCTTCGCAACCTCTGGCAGCACTGAAATCAAGTGGAGCATAGGTGTCGGAGAAACTGAATTTGCCATCACGTTCGGTGTATATACCTTTAAGTTTAGCAAAATCTATAACATCGTAAGCATATACAACATCAACATTTGGTTCGAAAATACGAGCCATGTTTTTGCTGCTGATAGAGTTTTTAGAATCTTTTTCCATAGGGAAAGCAGTTATACGAGCATGGTTGGCATGACCGCAAACGTATCCATCAGGCACACGCATAGCTACCCATACGGCACCGGGATTCCAATTTTTGTAAGCTTTTTTAATTTTGGCTTTGCCTCTTATAGTGTCGTATTCAGGTTTACCTTTTCCTATAAGATCCATTACCCACACTTCGTTGGGGTCGGCAATAGAGAACGATTCGCCCGAGCTGGCATAGCCGTAGCGTTCTATTAGTTCAGACATTACTTTTATAGCTTCGCGAGCATTCTTAGCTCGTTGAAGAGTAATGTAGATAAGGCTGCCATAGTCTATAACGCCTTGTCCTTCTAGTTCAGGACGACCACCGTAAGTAGTTTCGCTTATAGCCAATTGGTGTTCGTTCATGTTTCCTACTACCGAGTAGGTGTGTTCCACTTGTTCTATTTGTCCAAGAGGGCGACCCGAATCCCAATCAATAACGGTAAACATCGTACCTTTGGGGAAAGTAGCTGCCTTGCGATAATATAATTCACCATAGAGTGTGTGCGAATCAGCAGCGTATGTAATAAATGTAGAACCATCTTTGCTGGCTCCTTTTGTTACCAAAAAATTGGTACATGCTTCGGCAGTGCCGGCCAAAGCCATCGAAATTGTTAGCA
>JAFWBF010000031.1 GCA_017507285.1 Bacteroidales bacterium
AATGATTTGTGAAATTTTTATTGAACGAATTTCTAGTTTCCTTTTGCAGAGTTTGAATCAGCTATATCCAAAATAATTTGTTGTAACAACAAGCAGCTCTTAAAGTTTTTTCATCCAAATTGAGTCTTCTTAAGCAATATAACACAGCAAACGCCCACAGTATTTTCTACCACCAAATACTGCCTCAATCTTTTTTGGCAAAATACAGCTTTTCAGCTTCTATATATCCCGAAAAAAACGTATTTTTGCAAGCAGATACTTTTATTCAATCAGATATTAACACATTAGTAATAAATTATATAGATATTATGGCAAACAACGAAGATGCTTTCAAAAAGATAATATCACACGCAAAGGAATATGGTTTTATATTCCCATCGAGTGAAATTTATGATGGTTTGGCAGCCGTTTACGACTATGGTCAATTGGGTGTTGAACTGAAGAATAATATAAAAAACTATTGGTGGAAATCGATGGTGCAATACAACGAAAATATTGTGGGCATAGACTCCGGAATATTTATGCACCCAAAAATATGGAAGGCTTCGGGTCACGTTGATGCCTTCAACGACCCTTTGATTGACAACAAGGATTCAAAAAAACGCTACCGTGCCGATGTACTCATAGAAGACCACATTGCCAAAATTGAAGATAAGATACGCAAGGAAGTAGATAAGGCAGCCAAACGTTTCGAGAACTTTGATGAAGCGATGTTCCGCTCTACCAACGCACGTGTACTTGAATATCAAGCCAAGATTGACGAAATTACAGCACGCTTTGCCGAAGCTATGAACGACAATAACCTTGAGGCAATCAAGCAATTGATACTAGACCTTGGCATAGTATGCCCTATTTCGGGTAGTCGCAACTGGACCGATGTACGCCAGTTTAACCTTATGTTCGCCACACAAATGGGTTCGGTAGCCGAAGGTGCCGACACTATATACCTACGTCCCGAAACAGCACAAGGTATATTTGTCAACTTCCTAAATGTACAAAAGTCGGGACGTATGAAGATACCTTTTGGTATAGCACAAATAGGAAAAGCATTCCGCAACGAGATAGTGGCACGCCAATTTATATTCCGCATGCGCGAGTTCGAACAAATGGAGATGCAATTCTTTGTTCGTCCGGGCGAAGAACTCAAATGGTTTGAACATTGGAAAGAAGCACGCCGCAAATGGCACCTTGCACTAGGAATACCCGAAAGCAAATACCGTTTCCACGACCACGAAAAGCTAGCTCACTACGCCAACGCTGCTACAGACATCGAATTTGAATTTCCATTCGGCTTCAAAGAATTGGAAGGCATCCACAGGCGCACCGACTTCGACCTATCGCGCCATAGCGAATTTTCGGGCAAGAAACTACAATACTTCGATGCCGAAATCAACGAAAGCTATACTCCATACGTTATAGAAACGTCTATAGGACTAGATCGTACATTCTTAGCTATATTCAGCTACGCTTATCACGAAGAGAAATTGGAAGACGGTTCGGAACGTGTGGTAATGAAGATACCTGCAATATTGGCTCCATATAAAGTAGCCGTACTGCCACTAGTAAAGAAAGACGGACTACCCGAAAAGGCACGCGAAATAGTGGATAGTTTGAAGTACAACTATATGGTACAATATGACGAAAAAGATGCAATAGGTCGCCGCTACCGTCGCCAAGATGCAATAGGCACCCCCTACTGCGTTACTATAGATAACCAAACATTGACCGACAACACCGTTACTATTCGCGAACGCGACACTATGAAGCAAGACCGCATAAACGCAGACAACCTTAACGCTTACCTTGCCGAAAAGATACAACCACTGAAAATGTAGAAATACATTCCCATATATAATGTAAAAAGCAAAAGGATAAATCCTTTTGCTTTTTACATTTATAACCTATAGCCATACCATTATAATAAGTATAGGGCATAAAAAAACTTCGAACCAATCAGTCCGAAGTACTAAATACTCTTTACTAAGCATGTGCCCGAGACAGGACTTGAACCTGCACTCCTTGCGGAATACGCACCTGAAACGTACGTGTCTACCAATTCCACCACTCGGGCTGAAAGAACAAACACCCTTTTATTAAATGTGTCCACGACAAGACTTGAACTTGCACGCCTCGCAGCACCACCCCCTCAAAGTGGCGTGTCTACCAATTCCACCACGTGGACATATCTCCTTTTTCGGTTTGCAAAATTACAACTTTTATTTCATATAACGAAAACTTTTTTCATCTTATTTTGCTATATAAAATACTTTATCTTGTATTTCAAGATTATATATTTTTGAGAAGTAAAATATTTTTCTTTTTACAATAAACAAAACCATATCAAAATGACAATATTTTCAGAAGAAAATACAATATTTGAAGGAAAATTCGATAGATTTTTATCGTTTCCCCCAGAGATTAACATTTCATAAATAGTATAAAATTCAGACACATATAACATTTTTTCATTGAAACAATAAAAAATATTACTCAATTTGAGAAATAATATGTATCTTTGTGCCGTAAAAATAATATTATAAACCCATAAAATACATAAACCATGACTAAATCAGAACAATACATGGAGATGGAAACTCGCTACGGAGCCCATAACTATCATCCACTACCAGTGGTATTAGCTAAAGGAGAAGGTGCATACGTATGGGATTGCGAAGGCAAACGCTACTTCGATTTCCTATCGGCATACTCGGCCGTAAACCAAGGTCACTGCCATCCTAAAATAATCAAAGCGATGTGTGACCAAGCACAAAAACTCACTCTCAGTTCTCGTGCTTTTTACAACGACTGCTTAGGTGAATGGGAAAAATACATAACCGAATACTTTGGCTACGAAAAAGTTCTACCAATGAACACCGGTGCCGAAGCCGACGAAACAGCCCTTAAATTGGCTAGACGTTGGGGGGTGGTAAAGAAAGGCATACCCAATGATGAGGTAATGATAGTATGTTGCGAAGGTAACTTCCACGGACGCACCATAACCATAATAACCATGAGCAACGATCCCGACTCGTATGCCAACTATGGTCCTATGACTCCCGGATTTATACGCATACCTTACAACGATGCCGACGCATTGGAAAAAGTAATGCAGGAACATGGTAGCAAAATAGCAGGTTTTCTTCTAGAACCTATACAAGGCGAAGCCGGTGTATATGTTCCCGATGATGGGTATCTAAAAAGATGCTACGATATATGTAAGAAATACAATGTACTATTTATGGCCGACGAGGTACAAAGCGGCATAGCCCGTACCGGCAAAATGCTAGCCTGCGACCACGAAGATGTACGTCCAGATATACTTATATTGGGCAAAGCCCTTGGTGGTGGTGTATTCCCGGTATCTGCAGTATTGGCCGACGACGAAATTATGCTTAACATCAAACCCGGCGAACATGGAAGCACATTCGGTGGCAACCCAATTGCAGCCAAGGTAAGTATAGCAGCGCTGGAAGTGATAAAAGAAGAGAAGCTTATGGAGAAAGCCGAGTACCTTGGAAAGATATTCCGCGAAGAAATGATGAAAATAAAGTCGGATATGATAGAGAAGGTACGTGGCAAAGGGCTGCTCAACGCCGTGATAATAAAACCCAAGAACGGCAAACAAGCATGGGATGTATGCCTAAAGATGCGCGATATGGGTGTATTGGCCAAACCTACTCATACCCATATCATACGATTTGCCCCCCCTCTGGTTATTACCGAAACCGAACTTCGCAAAGCAATTGAGATAATAAAAGAAGCTATCCTTTCATTCGACTAATAAAATATAACAGCATAAATAACAAAAGGGCTACACTTTCGTGTAGTCCTTTTGTTATTTAATTCTTATATATCACCACTCGGTCAATTATATAATTGTCTTTATATCATTTATTATACGTTTAGCCAATTCGTCGGCCTTGTCGGCTGTTTGGCTTTCGGAATATATTCGTATGATAGGTTCGGTATTGGACTTGCGTAGGTGCACCCACTCATTGCCAAATTCTATCTTCACACCATCAATAGTGCTTACCGGCTGTTTCTTGTATTTTTCGGCCATTGTTTTCAACACATTATCTACATCTATTTGGGGTGTAAGCGATATTTTGTTTTTCGATATCACATAGTTTGGATAAGTTTTACGCAATTCCGAAACAGTCATACCTTTCTTTGCCAAATGGGTAAGGAACAAAGCCACACCAACCAAAGCGTCGCGACCATAATGCAATTCGGGGTAAATAACACCGCCGTTGCCTTCGCCACCTATAATGGCATCGGTAGCCTTCATTTTTTCTACCACATTCACCTCGCCTACTGCTGCCGATGCGTAACCACATCCGTAGCCTTCAGTTACATCGCGCAAGGCACGAGTCGACGACATATTGGAAACAGTATTTCCCTTTTGGTTTGACAGCACATAATCGGCTACAGCCACAAGTGTGTATTCCTCACCAAACATCTCTCCGTTTTCGCAAATAAGAGCCAACCTGTCCACGTCGGGGTCTACCACTATACCAAGATCGCAACCATTTTCCTTAACCACCGACGATATTTCGGTAAGGTTTTCGGGTAGTGGTTCGGGGTTGTGGGCAAACTTGCCGGTAGGTTCGCAGTTTAGTTCTACAATGTTTTCCACACCCAAAGCTTTCAGTAATCGAGGTATGGCTATACCACCGGTAGAGTTTACGGCATCAATAGCTACCTTAAAACCGGCTTTCTTTATTGCATCAACATCTACCAGCGGAAGATTTATCACCTTTTGTATATGAGTATCTATCGTATTGAAATCGGTGATATATATACCTAGGTTTTCCACTTGAGCAAAGTTTATATCCATGGTTTCGGCAAGCTCAAGCACCTCGTTACCTTCGGCAGCGTTGATAAATTCACCTTTGGCATTAAGAAGTTTCAGTGCGTTCCACTGCATGGGGTTGTGGCTAGCTGTGATTATTATACCGCCATCGGCTTTTTTATCTACAACTATTAGTTCAACCGTTGGAGTTGTAGACAAGCCTGTTTCTATAACGTCGATACCCATACCCATCAACGTTCCTACCACCAGGCTGTCCACCATTTGGCCCGATATACGAGCATCACGACCTACCACCAATTGCAATTTTTCTTTCGAAGAATTCTTTTTCAAGAAGGTGGCAAATGCCGAGGTAAATTTCACCACATCGATGGGACTGAGACCTTCGCCTTGCACTCCACCTATGGTTCCTCTAATTCCGGATATTGATTTTATCAAAGACATATCGTATTCCTTTTAATAGTTAAAAATCAAATATATAAAGAACGAGAATACTCAAACAATGTGAATATTCTCGTTTCAATAATATTATTATTACGATTAAATCAAGTTAAGCATTTTTTGGAAAGCTGTCAACGATTCCAATACATTTGTTTTTACATGGATAAATTCGTCAACGCCTTGAGCTTTGTAAGCCTCTACTTGTTCTTTTGGATAACCGGCCAATACTATGCTCTTAACTTTGCCTTTCAATCCTGCGCATACATCGTTTACTATTTCGGCATATTCTTCGTCCGAAGAACACATTACCACGATGTCGGCTTTAGCATCCAAAGCAGCTTTTACACCTTCGGCAGCAGTTGCAAAACCTACATTGTCGATGATTTCGTAGCCGGCCACACCAAAGAAGTTTGTAGCAAAACCCGAACGAGCTTTACGCATAGCCAAGTTTCCGTAGGTCAATAGGAATACTTTTGGTTTTTGAGCAGCTTTTTCGGTAGCCAAACGCAATTCTTCGAAAGCTTGAGCACCACGGTATTGGTTCAAAACCTTTACTTCGGTACCTTTAGCGCCGCAGCAACAACATTCTTTAGCTTGGATTTTGTCGCCCATATTTTCGGTTAGGTTTGGATATTGGTTTGTACCCAAAATAACAGTCTTACGGGTAGCTATATCTTGGTTGCGTTGTTGAGCCATCTTTTCTATCTCGTCTTGAACATAACCTTCGCGTATAGCTTTGGCGAAACCGCCTTTACCTTCAACAGCTAGGAAGTTTTCCCATGCATATTGAGCTATAGAGTTGGTCAAGTTTTCGATATAGTACGAACCGGCAGCAGGGTCAACTATTTTGTCCAAATACGATTCTTCTTTCAACAATATTTGTTGGTTGCGAGCAATACGCATCGAGAAGTCGTCGGCTTGTTTGTAAGCAGCGTCAAAAGGAGCTACCGATATAGAATCGGCACCGGCTATAGCTGCCGACATAGTTTCGGTGGTGGTACGCAACATGTTTACGTATGCATCATATACCGACTTGTTCCATGTCGAAGAAGTAGCGTGGATATACACATCGTATGCACAAGAGCATTGTGGTGCATATTGTTCTACTATTTTGGACCACAACATACGTGCAGCACGTATTTTAGCCATTTCCATAAAGTAGTTTGAACCGATAGCGAAAGTAAACTGCATGTTCGAAGCCACAGTTTCTACTTTACAACCTTTTTCGGTAAGGTTTGCCATCAAGTCGTTGGCAGCAGCCAAAGTGTAACCAAGTTCTTGAACGATGCTCGAACCGGCATTGTGGAACATACGTCCGTTTACTGTCAAAGCACGGAACTTTGGCAATTCGGTTTCA
>JAFWBF010000221.1 GCA_017507285.1 Bacteroidales bacterium
GCTGGGCACCATAAAACCTACCATAAAAGCCACCGGCGGTGAAAACCGCAAGGACTGCAACGCAAAAACGATAACCAACCGCGGAGTACAATTTATAGCACGTGCCGAACTAAACGAACGCCTGAAAAACATGTCGCTGAGAGTGGTAAACTCAAAAGTGCGAAACAAGCAGTGAGGCACCTATAGGAAGCCGCAAGCCGAGGGGCTGCCTATAATACCGCCCTATTATCGACCAACACACTATTGGGCTAAAAAAAAATCCTTACCATTCATTATCGAACGGTAAGGATTATAATAATTCGTTTTTCTTCAACTACTCGTTAATAACATTTCTAAATCAGTCTGTATGATTGATGTAAATTTATTCTTCTCATTGTAGATTTTATTTAGATTTCCTTTTATAACAACGTAATCGGAAAATACCCTATTCTACAGCCTTATAAGTAAATCTATATACCGGATGATATGTAGGTACGACATCTGCAAACTGATTATACATTGTCGTTGGAAGTCCTTGTTCGTTATATTCATACTCCCAAATTTCAGGTCCTAGACTATATCTCGTCATATTGTTTGGCGAAATCATTCTAACAAAAGTAGAATAGGTACCTCCTTGCCCAAAAAGAGGCTCATACATAAATGCATTATCTACATTGAAATTAGGACGTTGATTATTATCATATTCATATTCATACATTCGTGTATAGTATCTTCCTGTTGGCTGCTCCAGCATATCATATTCCATTAGTCTATGAAGTGTTCTTACAACATTCCCCCTTGTGTCGTAATCCAAGAGAATATACATCTCCGGATCACTAGGAAAATACACACTATCCATACATCCATTCCTATAAGCAAAGCACATAACATTATATCCATATTCATATCTAATCAACCTCCCTTCTTCATCATAAAAGAATAATTGATCCGAGTGATGGTATGGGTCAGTACAACTGATAACTCTTATTTTTTGCAAACGATCACCATCATATTCCAAAGTATCTACAGACATTTTATTTTTAACTTGGCCTTGCTCTAATATAGTAGTATACAAAGTACGCTTCTTCAATCTATTATTTTGATCGTACTCATAAATACATTTCGCATGATTTTCCTCTGTTTCATACCATACAACACTATCCACCACATAGCCAGTCCTATTCATAGCCAATGGCCAATCCTGATGTACTGTTGAATTGTCGAATTGTTCAAATTCTTCCGGAGTGCAAGCTCCCATCAATAGAACTACACATGCCACCTTTAATATCAAATATATATTTTTCATAATTACTTATATTATAATCTTACTAATAGAAAAAAATCCTTGCCACCCTAACAACGAACGGCAAGGATTATAATAATTATTTTACAGGAATGTTCTTAAGGGTTTCCACAAGGTAATCCCAGAATTTTCCTACGCTGGCGATGTTTACTTTTTCGTCAGGAGAGTGAGGATACATAATAGTAGGTCCGAACGAAATCATATCCCAGTTAGGATACATAGTACCAAACAAACCGCATTCCAAACCTGCGTGGATAGCCATTATCTTGGGTTCTTTGCCGTAAAGTTTGTTGTAAGTAGCTTGCATAGTGGTAAGGATAGGCGATTTCATGTTTGGTTTCCAACCGGGATAACCACCTGCAAGTTCGCATTTGCCACCTGCAAGTTCGGCAAGGCATACAAGGCGTTCGGCCAAATCTTCTTTAGCACTGTCAACCGAGCTACGCAACAACGAGTGGATAGACATCTTGCTACCGTCGGTTTTTACGATAGCCATGTTCAACGAAGTTTCAACAAGACCGGGCATAGAATCGCTCATACGCATAACGCCGTTAGGAGCAGCATATACAAGATTGATGCAGCGGTTAGTGTCGGCTTCGGTCATCACAGCCTTAGGCATATCTACAGCTTCGTATTTCATAAAGAAGTCGCCATCAACGGCTTCAAGTTCTTTAGCCACAGCGTCGGCCACTTTGTCGAACTCTTTAAGTATGCAATCTTTGTGTTCTGTTGGGAATACAAGCACAGCCGAAGCTTCGCGAGGGATAGCATTGCGAAGGCTGCCGCCGTCGATAGATTCAAGACGAATGCCACATTCTGCCACCCAACGCAATAGGCGTATCAATATCTTATTGGCATTGCCACGGCCCAGAATGATGTCCATACCGGAGTGACCACCTCTAAGACCAC
>JAFWBF010000222.1 GCA_017507285.1 Bacteroidales bacterium
GAATAGGAACCGATTTCGATAACTTTCAAATTTCTTTGGTACATCGTTGTTTTCCATATTATTTGTTGTTTCTGTTTTTGTACAATTCATCTATTTGTTGCCATGGTATTTCCAATATATCTATTTGCTTGAAAATAGCGGGCAATTGGTTCTCGATAAAGTCGGTTTTACGCATTTCCATAATTTTTGCACGTGCATTTTTGCATACAAAATTGCCTATGCCACGCGAGTTTTGCAACACATCGTAGCGTTGCAGATACTCGTATGCACGCATTACTGTATTTGGATTTACGCCAAGTTCGGCGGCAAAATCCCTTACCGATGGCACACGCTCGCCTTCTTTCCACTGGCAGGTAAGCACACGCTCGCCAATGGTATCTATTATCTGTTTATATATAGGTTTTAATTCGTGAAATTCCATATCATTTGTTATTTTTTTTGCAGACTATACACATAATGCTTTCGCATCATATATTGTTGTCTGAAGTAGTATAACCTAAAATTTCATTTTCTTCATTCTGTAGTAACCCCATAGGTAGCATACCACCGTTTGTACTATGCTTATAGCAATTGTAGAGTAGTATATAAGAGGCAAAAGTCGGTCATCTATATAATCGTAAAAATACTCTTCTAATACTATTGGATTGTTGTTAAAATATTCAACTATCGATGGTAGCGATGCCAATATTGCAATCAAAAGAATAAATCCTAATAAGAACAACACTCCGGCTGTTTTGGCCACCTTGTGTTTTTTGAATATAGTGGAGAAAAAGAACATCAACGACGATGTTGAAATAATACTAAGTATATTTAAAGGCCAAACCCAATCACCAAACATATCGGTATAGTTGAAACCTGCAAATTCGTCCAGAAATTCACCCATGTTCAGTTGCCAAATAAACTCTTTATAACCGCCCCATGGCAACAATGTAAGCAGTGTATCCATAGCTAAGCATCCGGCCATAAACACTATCGGTGTAACTATAAGTGTATAGAACAATATACTGACAAATTTTTCTAAATATGTGGCAGGCAGTGTGGCATATTGCGGACCGTCTTTCTTCATATTAATAAAGCCATATAACCACGCCGGTGCTATAAACACTACTATCCAAAAAGCGTAGTTAATAGATGTATATCTAATATATGGTGATATGCCGGGCATTTCGCCAGTGGCAATAAGACTAGTTGTCCACGATGAGAAAGAAAACGACGACAGCCATACCAAAATAGTAGGTATTCCTGCCAATACTGCCAGCACCACTCCAAAGCGATGTATGTATTGATGATAATCGTAAACTATTACTTTCTTAAATCTCGAAAAATCAAATTTGCTATTCATATCTTTTATTGTTTTTGTTGATGACTACAAGTAGGAGGGCAAAGACTTGCTACTTTACATTCTCCTATTTCGTCAGATTTAATTTATTCGTTTATTAATTTTGCTGTTTCTGCTATTTCTTGGTTTATTATCTTGGGATTTCCTTGGTAGCTAAATTCTGCATTGCCGGCAAGGGTTACATCCAAGGTATTGTTTACAGTGCCTATTTTATGGCGACGTATGTTTTCAGAGCCTATGCTTATCTTTAGGTCGTCAACGGACAACATTGCGGCATTAATAATACCTTCGCCTATTATACCATTATCCACTATATTTATATTGGCACGCCCTATTTTGCCTATGAGACGTATGTAATCTTCGCTATAGCTTTCTATGTCGGCACTTTCTATGTCGCCAAACATAAATATACGGCTTCGGTGTTGGCTGTAGAGGTTGAGGTAGCCTATGTTTGCATGTTGCTCAAAGTTTACAATACAACCGCGACTACTGCTACAGAAAATATCAAGGCTATCGGTATCAATGGCTGTTTTTACCGTTACATCGCCTAGCTCTATATCGTAGTGCATGGACTTTATTTCCTTCGAGCTACAACGTACTTTCACTTTCCAATCTTCGGCGTAGCTCCACATACCATCTACAACTTTGGGATTAAGTATATATAGTGTATCGTTTTGTACATATATATTCAGTGACGAAAGCATATCGGTGGTATAATCAATCTCCACCTTGGTGGTGTCGGCTTGGCTGTATTCCACATCGGCATATACAAACTCGGTATATATGTGCTTGAAACTATCAACCTCCAACGTTTTGTGAGCTATCTTTTCGGCTTCCTCGGCTTCTTTTTTTTCAGCAAACTTTTCGAAGTCTCTTTCAATAAAGCTACACGAACTTATTGTTGCCACAGCCACAGCTGCCAATATCAAAAGTTTATTCATC
>JAFWBF010000223.1 GCA_017507285.1 Bacteroidales bacterium
AAGTGCCATGGTTTTGGGTCGTAACTATGGCACTTACGGGTCGTAAACCGCAGGGTTGCACTCCATGAGTGTGGCATATTTGATGGGCGGCTATGGTATGAACCATAATTTTCTATGGTACAAACCTTCAAGCTCCGTGGTGCAAACCTTATATCCCCAAAGTCTTTGGGGAGGTATGCCAAAGTCTTTGGGGAGGTATCCCAAAGACTTTGGGGAGATGTCCCAAAGTCTTTGGGAAATCAAACATTGTACCATGCGGCTCCATACTTTGTATCATCGGCGGTCAAGGTTTGTACCATACAGCAACCATATAATGGGCAATAACGTGGCGTAGTTTGTTATTAACGGCAAGTGCTAATCCAAATTTATTGCCATATTTTTGGATTATAATCCGAAAATATTGCCTTTTTTTTGGATTACAATCCAAAATTATTGCCATATTTTTGGAATAGACCGAAATTTATTTGTATCTTTGCACTATTATTTAAAACGTTTTTTTATGAAATTGATACGTCGACAACTTTATCAAGTAATTGAAGATAATATGTTTAAAGGTAAAGCTATTGTGCTTGTAGGTGCCCGACAAGTGGGCAAAACCACGCTGTTTAAGCTGGTGTTGGGTGTCAAAAGCGGTGTTTTGGAGCTTAATTGCGACGATCCTGAGGTGCGTTCCTTATTGCAAGATGCCAATTTGAACACCATTAAAATGCTGGTTGGCGACAATAGAATTGTGATGATCGACGAGGCTCAGCGTGTCAAAGGCATTGGACTTACCCTAAAACTTATTATCGACAATATGCCCGATGTGCAGTTGCTGATAAGCGGTTCGTCGTCCTTTCTTTTGCAAGGGCAACTTAACGAGCCTCTTACAGGTCGCAAATTTGAATATCATCTTTATCCTTTTTCCACCCAGGAAATATGTGCCGATGGCGGTTTGCTCCAAGCCAAACAAACGTTGGAAAGTAGGTTGATATATGGTTCATATCCCGATGTGATGAATCATTTGGATAGGCCAAGGGATATACTTATCAACCTTTCGGGTAGCTATATGTATCAGGATTTGCTGTCGATGGAAGGTATTCGTAAGCCGGCTTTGATAGAAAAACTGTTGGTGGCGTTGGCCTTGCAGGTGGGTAGCGAAGTGTCGTACAACGAGCTTGGGCGTACCATAGGCACCGACTCCAAAACGGTGGAGAAGTATGTGGACTTGTTGGAAAAGTGCTACATAGTGTTCAAACTATCGGCTTTGAGTCGGAACCTCAGAACGGAGCTTAAGAAAGGTAAAAAGATTTTCTTTTACGATAACGGCATTCGCAATTCCATAATCCAAAACTTTAGTCCCTTGCAGCTTAGGGATGATGTAGGTGCTTTGTGGGAAAACTTTGTGATAAGCGAGCGTTTGAAATACAACCATTACAACCAACGCTATTGCAATACTTATTTTTGGCGTACCACCGAGCAGCAAGAGGTTGATTATATAGAGGAACGTGATGGTAGTTTTTCTCTTTTTGAGATGAAATGGAACCCCAAGAAAGCAAAAGTGTTGGTGCCATCTTCGTTCAAATCGGCATACGGCGATTGTGAATATACGGTGATTACTCCCGAAAACTATTGGCAACATTTGGTCTAAAAAATAAGGAAGATAACATTATGGCATAGATGTTTTTTAGATGTAGGTTATATTTGTTGTAGGAAAAATGTGATATTAGTGATTAAATTGCATGGAAAAATGTGATAAAAGCATGGAAAATGTTTGGAAAAATGTGATAAAAGCTGTAATTTTGCACCCGAAAATGTGATATACGCTATGGAACTACTTAAAAGAAAAATAGATACATTTCTAAGCAATTGGAAAGGGAATAACGACAGAAAACCTCTTATTGTAAAGGGTGCAAGACAGGTTGGAAAAACAGAATCGATACGTTTTTTTGCCAAGAATAATTATAAAAATGTCATTGAAATAAACTTCGTTTTTCAGAAACAGTATAAGCAAATATTTTCTGATGGCTACGAGGTTGATAGTATCATAAAGAATATATCTTTACTAAATCCATCGCTGTCTTTTCCCGAAGGCGATACTCTTTTCTTCTTCGACGAGTTGCAGGAATGTCCCGATTGTGCCACATGTCTTAAAGCGTTTATGCAAGATGGACGCTATGATGTTATTTGTTCGGGTTCGCTAATGGGGGTATATTACAAGGAAATAGAATC
>JAFWBF010000224.1 GCA_017507285.1 Bacteroidales bacterium
CAAGGCTGTTTGGCAAAACAAGCCATCCGGGCAAACTCGGCAACGGGATAGTTAAGCATATTGGCAAAGTTTTCTATAAACGAACCACACCCCGACGAGCAAGCCTCGTTTATTTCCAACCGTTTTATGGTGCCATTTTCCACAAATATAGCCTTCATATCCTGCCCACCTATGTCCAATATAAACGACACTTGTGGCAGTATACCGTGGGCAGCAAGGTAGTGTGCCATAGTTTCTATAATACCATTATGCAGGTTAAAGGCTGTCTTTATCAGGTTTTCACCATAGCCGGTGGTGGTACTGCCGGCTATCAGCACCTTAACGTTGTGGGCATCGGCAGCCTCCTTCATACGCGTCAAACCCTTGAGGAAAGCATTAAAGCTGTCGCCCTCGTTGCGCAAATAGTCTTTGTATACCACACGCTTTTTTTGGTCTATAAGCACAATCTTTGTTGTAGTAGAGCCCGAGTCTACCCCAAGGTAGCAACGCGTATCCTTTAGGTCTTTCCAATCTATTGTTTCCACGAAGTGGTTATCTTTCTTCTTTTTCCAACGTTCTAGCTCGTCATTGCTTTCGAACAGTGCCGGCAATCGACCCTCTACTATGTTTTTAAAATCGTCATCGTTGGTGCTGTTAAGCTGTTCTATGCAGTGGCTTAGCATCACCGTCTTTTGCTCTCCCTCTACCGGCATTATTGCAGTACCCCATGCCGGTATCAGCTGTGCGTGGGCCGATAGTATACAGTCGTCGTCGGTTAGCGACAGCTGTCGCATAAAAGCCTTTTTCAACTGAGGCAAAAACGCAAAGGGTCCACCACAGAAAAATATCTGCGGAACAATATCGGTACCACGTGCCAACGAAGCTATCACCTGTACCGCCACAGCGTTGAATACCGACGCTGCTATATCGTTTTTGCTCACCTTGCGGCTTATAAGATTTTGAATGTCCGTCTTCGAAAACACACCACATCGCGATGCTATGGGATATAGCGTTTGCGAGGTTTGAGCCAGCTCGTCCAGGTCTATGGTGTTTACACCCAGCAGGGTGGCCGTCTGGTCTATAAAAGCACCCGTACCACCGGCACAACTGCCGTTCATACGTATGTCCGGCGACTTGCCGTCCTCAAAAAATATCATCTTGCTGTCCTCGCCACCAATATCTATAAACGTACGTACATGGCTATATTTGGTTTCGATAAGTTTGGCCGATGCCACCACTTCCTGAACAAAAGGAGCACCGAACCTTTCGGCATAGCCCATACCTACCGAACCCGTAAACTTAACTCTCATATTGCAGTTGCCAACACTGTCGTACATCTTTTGGTAAGCAGCTTTCAATGCTTCAGGTATATCGGTATTATGTCGGCGATAGTCGGAGAATACGATATCGCAGTGGTCGTCAATCACCACCAGTTTCAATGTGGTCGATCCTATGTCTATTCCTATATTATAGGTTGGTATAGTTGATGTAGTCATGCTTGTTTTTCAGTTTTTATGATACGACGGTTTATAGTTTCTTTTATTTCCCTTTTGCGTTGTTCCAATAGCAAATTTATTTTGTTGTCATCTCTTTCATGCGACTGAGTTACCGATATAGCTATAAAAGTAAATACATTCAACGATACAATATTCATCACCAAATCCTCAGCCAATATGGAATTTATTATCCCCCTATTTATATAATCATCCAATTCTACTTGCAGTTTTTTACAACTCTTAGCTATCACATCTCCTATTCTATCTTTTAATGTTTCGATAAATACGGGATTGTTGCGTATTTCGCCCATCAAAAAATATGGCAATTCGGGATTTGCTTTCAAAAAATCGAAATGAGTTTCTATTATAGCATCAATACGTTGAGGAAGTTCAAGATCCTTGCTCTCCACTATAGCCAAAATTGGATCCTTGAGCATATCTATCTTATCCTCATATATCTTTCTGAAGATATTTTCTTTGGTTTGAAAATAATAATGCACCATAGCATGGGTAACGCCGGCACGTTCGGCTATCTGAGTGGTTTTGGTAGCCTCGTAGCCATTGGCCATAAACTCATGCTCCGCAGCTTTCAATATCAATTCTTTCTTGTTTCGAGCACTTTTCTTATCCATTACATTTATCTAATAATCAAGCTAAAAATAGCATAAACAATTTTGTTTAACAACCCTGTTAGACATTGCAAAGATACATCATTTTCCTTTACATCAAAAACAATTAGATTTTTTTAACCTACAGCACTCTCGCAGTCTACGAGTCGTGAGCAATGAGCCCGCGAGACCTCCCCCATTCCGTGATTCCATAATTCCGTAGTTCCATATTTCCGGTTACCGCCCCGACCGTTGTCCGTTGTCTGTTGTCCGCACAACTACTCCTCTTGTTCGTAATAATAAGAATAGTCAATACCTTTCATGAAAGTTTCTCTATCGTTAATTTTGTCGGTCAAAGCCTCTTTTATAAGTACACGGATGTGGCTGCTATCTGTATGGCTTGCTATCATGGCATCAAGATATTCCTTTTTGTTTATCTTGCTCCAATCTACACACATCTTCATTCGCTTTTTAAAAATCATATCAAGCCAAATACGGGTAGAACGACCATTGCCCTCCATAAACGGATGTGCTGCATTCATCTCCACATACTTGTCAACAATCTCATCGAAAGTCGTTTCAGGCATTGCCTCTACTATCTTTAGGTAATTATCCAGATGCTCAGCCAAACAAAATAGCGTATTGCCCTTGGCTATTGTCTTTGTACGTATTTTGCCGGCAAAGTCGTATAGACCACCAAAAAGATAAGCATGTATCTGTTGCAACCCTTTGATAGTACCGACCTCGATATTGTCTATGAAGCTACTCTCGAATAGAGCGTAGGCTTTCGACTTGCTTTTGCCATCAATAGTCTCGTCGCTATTGGTAAACCACTCGACAAAACGCATTGCTCGAGCATTGGGAAAGCTTTTTGCGAGAAGCAAAACACCATCATAATCAAGAACATCAGCAAGACGATGCTTACCATCGGGTGCAAGTAATTTCAACTGGTTAGTACCACTAACCACTTCACTATTCTCGCTTTTGAGTTTCGTTTTAAGATACTTCCAGTAGTTGCGGTTTTTATGGTAGTCATCTTGGTCATTCAGCACCCCGACAATATCAAGCACCGAAAACCACCATTTGGAATTTTCTTCGTCCCAAACAGCACGCACCTCACGGTCATTATAAAATCGAATAGATATTTTACTCATATATTATTCTAATTTATTATTTCTTTATCACGCATCTTTTGTCGATGTAGTATAACTGCGGTATAAATTCAATATCTCAAATGATAAATCTGAAAACATAGGAGATAAATTTAAAAAGTCAAATGTATTTACCCCCAAAAACCCGGGTTTTCATACTGTGAAAACCCGGGTTTTTCTTCCTCCGACACCCGGGTTTTTCACATGGTCTGCATTTATGTTTTCAAATTTACCTCCAAGGATTTTATTTTTATCTCTTGTGGTTTTATATATCAAGTTCTTGCTTTAGTTCCCATTTGTATCCTATGCGGTTTGTTTCATTTATACCATCAAGTTTTCTTATCTGTGCCAATAATAACTTTTACCACCATGTTTTTAGTATCTGTTCAAGTTTTATATCATTGCTATATTTGTATGTAAATCTCATATATTAATATCTTCTGTATTATCAAGAAGTGCGTCTAATTGTGCTTGCAACTCTTCACGTTTAGGCAAGTATAGCTGATATTTTGC